>NZ_WVTE01000213.1:0-52327 GCF_009939605.1 Rhodococcus sp. YH1
GAGTCAGCCGCGCGGGCTCGATCGTTGAGATGATGCAGGCCAGCGAAGAACGCGACCGCGCCGAAGCCAAGCTCCGGGACGTACAGGACCGCCTTGACAAGCTCATGCGGGATCTGCACGAGCAAGCCGAAGGGCTCGGTGAGTGGCACGACGCTACCGAGTACCTCGAATGGGCCGAGAAGGAAATTCGACTGGCGTGGCTGCGCAGCAAGGGACTCGACGAGCGCGGCAAGCCGCTGCAGGAGGATGTGAAGTGACCACCATCGGTGAAGCCCTCGACAACAACACCATCCACCGCGAAGACCAATGGGGCGCCAGCGCCGTCACCATCGGCCAAGCCCTCGACCGCGGATGGATCACCGAAGACATGCCAGCACCCGCCAAGCCCAAGCCCGACAAACTCGACGCCGCCGGCATCGACCCCGTCTCGCTCGTCGGCGGCCCGGGAAACGCGCAGAAGATCAGGGAAGCCGTGACCGGCTACCGGGGAGGGGATCCGGGAGCGGATCCGGCAGAGGAATGGGACCGGCAGGACGCTGTGCATGATGCGGTCAACCACCCCAGCCACTACACCGGATTCTCCAACGGCGCCGAAGTCATCGACATCACCGAGAACCTGACCTTCAACCGCGGCAACGCCGTCAAGTACCTCGCCCGCGCCGGCAAGAAGGGCCTGGACCTCGGGATGCCCGCGTTCGAAGCGAAACAGCTCCGCGCGAAGGAACTCGAGGACCTACGCAAGGCCGCCTGGTACGTAGCCCGCGAGATCCAGCGACTCGAGAAGGAGTCCACAGAATGAAGTGGCCGTTCACCACCAAACGCACCGCCACCGCATACGCCAGCGCTCAGGTCGAGCGCACTGCGAACGCCAACAGGGCCGAGATCGAGCGGCTCGCAGACTGCACGATCCGCGCCGAAGGCAAGGTCGATGCGGTGTGGAAGCTGCACACCCCGCCGTACCCACAGAACAAGGGCTCAGCGGTGGACGCGTACCTGAATTGGTACTGCCCGGAGTGCCGCACAGCGTGGCCGTGCGACACGGTCCAGGCAATCAAGGGCGGGAGCTACTCGCCGCTCCAGTCAGAGCGGGTGGCCGAATGACTGCGACTGTGCACCCGCTCCCCGTCCGCACCCACGCAATCGTCTCCGAAGTGCACTACGACAGCGTCGCCGGTGAATGGACCATCGTCGCCACCGAACGCGAACTACTCACACTCGCCACCCCTGACGCCCTGCCCGACTACGTGCGGGACGCCCTCCGCGCGTTTCTGGAAGGAGCCGCCGCGTGACCCTCCTCGACGACCTCAACTCCACCGCAGACATCCTCGCGAATCTCAACGCACTCGTCACCACACCCCCCGTCGTCCGCGGCGGACCCCGCATCGGATCATCCGGGCACAGCGCAGCACACCTCCCCATCAACGCCCACGCACTCGACACTGTCCGCCGGCTCACCCACCGCCTCAACCGCGAAGTCATCGAACTCAAACTGTCGGCACCGACCTTCCCGGATGATGCCCCCGGATGGACGTACACCGCTGTTCTCGCCGCGGACTGGCTCGCGGCCATGTACCGCCACGACCCCGACGGGTTCGGGGTGGAGCGTGAGCAGCGGCTGTTGGACGAGTACGCCACCGCCCGCGCCGTCATCGACGGGCCCGCGGACGCGCCGGCCGAGGTGTCGCCGCTGGTGAAGGCCGCGGTCACGCAGAAAATGGGCACCGCTGTCGAACTCGAGGAACTCACCGCACAGACCGGGGAGCGCGTGAAGGCCTCCACCATCCGCGTGTGGGCGACCCGCGGCAAGATCCGCAAGTACACGTTCGACGGCAGCACGTTGTACCTATTGGGGGAGGTGCTGGCTTGCGCCGCAGGGAAGGCGGCATGACCTGGGCTGCTACCACTATTGACTGGGTGTAACGCCTAGTGGTATAGGCTATCGCCAATCGATCAGCCCATCCATTCAAGGAATGGGCTGGTTTTCCGCCTTGTAGCTCAATGGAAGAGCTCCTCGGGTGCGCCGGGTGGACGCAGGTTCGATTCCTGACATGGCGACAAAGCGTCGGGTAGCTCCCGACGCTGGCAGTGACAGAGAGTTCGCGTACTCGACCGCGCGCAATGTGCACGACGAAGCGGGATACCGACGCCCAAGTGGGTGAGGCGAAGCCCTGGCGGGCGGACACCGTGTGCGTAGCTGCATCGTCGTGGCCCGAGCGACTACATCGAATCCGAGGTCGACGCTCGGCGGGGACTGGACATCCCCCTGCCACCTTTGGTCTGTAGCTCAATTGGCAGAGCTGGCGGCTGTTAACCGCCCGGTTTCAGGTTCGAGTCCTGACAGGCCAGCAAACGATCCCGTGCCGGTACGGCCGCCGCGGGACGGCCCGACGTTCACAGCTACGGCAGGCGTCGGGTAACCAGTGCTGATCCAGCCCAGTTGGCTGGGGTAGGCGCTAGCCGCCGTTCCTGCGCACGGCCTCACAAAGCGCGGGCATGGGTGCGTAGCTCAATGGCCAGAGCAGCGGTCTCCAAAGCCGCCGGTTCCAGGTTCAAGTCCTGGCGCATCTGCATAGACCGACAGTCCAGTCCCGCACCAGGGGCGGCTGGCAATACCTGAATCAACAGGGCGTGCGCACGATGACCCAGGGAAGCATGTGCGTGCTCGGTCATCTCTTGCCCGCAGACATCGGGCACCAGGAGAGTGAACCGCCAGCGGTGGCGGGCCGGCCTCGAAAACCGATCGGGCGTAACTGCCAGCAGTTCGACTCTGCCGCTCTCCGCGCAATGCCGCCGATCGCCACGGCCATCGACGGCATACAAACATTGACGGTGGGGCCAACAGGCGCGAAACCGTCACGCGGGCCCGCTTCCTAGGACGTGCGCGGTCCGACCTTCCGTCGCGCCGGGGCACCCGAGACCGGGTCCCCGGCGCAGACGCGACTACATCTTGTACGACCCCCGGAAGTTCGACATCCCCGGCTCCCCGCTGATGCTCGTACGACCAGTCACCATCAGGTCGGCATACCCCGACTTGCCCTCACGCTGCATGCGAGGGAACACCTCGTCCCGCAGAGCGATGTTCTCGACATCCTCGAACGGAGTGCGCGACGGCGCCTTGATAGTGAAGTGATGCTGGGTCATGGACACGTGATCCCCTAACTGCAGTAACCGACACGCCGGATTCGACGCTCCCGCCACCATAACGCACAATCCCGCCCGAGAATCACTGCGCCCCACACAGTTTCGTGCACCCACAAACCGTTGACGTGCACACCCACACAAGCCCGCCCCGACTCCCGCGACTGATCACCCGGTCGAGTCGGGGCGCCCAACTCTCGCCCCCACACACGCTCCCGCAAGAACCATCGAAAACGGCGGACGAAGCTGTGTGGGGGCGAGACACCACATCCCACACCCCACAAGACAAGGACCCACAGGGTGACCCCACGCGAAGACGGCAAGGAAGTCCTGCAAGAAGTCCACTTCCGCCCGAGCGGCAAAACACCCCCACCCGGCTACGTGGAGAACCCCAACTCGCCCGGCCAGTGGGTCACCCCGCAGTACCTCGACTGGATCCGTGACAGCCTCTCCGGTGCCGTGGCCGCACGGGCGGCTGAGGCCGAGCTCGATCCCGAGGTCAAGCGCCTCGCCGACTTCCTCGCAGTCCTGCACCTGCCCGAACACACGATCGGCGAACGCAAGGTCGCCGACCCCACCCGCGTCGAGATCCACCAATCCGCCCGCATGGCGCAATACCTCGTCGACTGCGGCTGGCGCTTCCACTCCGAACACGAGACCAAGCGCTGGGTGCCCACACCCAACGGTCCCAGCGGCGACCTCGGCATCCACATCGAACGCAACCCCGACGGCACCTGGCCCACCCCGGACCCCGAGGACTTCTACGACCCCGAGAAGATCGTCACCTCACAGGGCCGGGACGGAAGCTGGGTCGCCTCGCACCCCTGCGGCGTCTACGCCCAGGCCCCGACCAAGGCACGCGCACACGCCGACGTCGTGCAGCAGCTACTCACCAAGACCGAGGAGGCACGAGCCGATGAGTGACGACATCCAGGTGAAGGAAGCCGGCACCGGCCAGTGGACCACCCTCACCGACGCCACCTCACAGGTCGACGGCGGAATCACCATCACCATCCCCGCCACCTCCGAATTCGCCGCACGCCTCAGCGCCGCCGGGCCACGCAAGTACCTCGTCCTCATCGGCGACCTCAACCCACCCGAGGGCCGGCCCGTCCACATGCTGCACGGCGTCATCCGCAGCTGGAAGCCAGTCGGCGACAGCCTCGTCATCGACGTGCGCCCCGCCGCCACGGTCGAGGACATGCAAGGCTGATGGCACTCAAGCCCTGGCTCGCCCTGCTCGTCCGACTGCTCAGGCTCGTCCGATGAGCAGGGCCCGTAAGCGCGTATGCACCGAGCCCGGCTGCCCCGCCATCCAGCCCGAGGCCCGCTGCGCACAACACCGACGCGACACCGAACGGCGACGCGGCACCTCAACCGCACGAGGCTACGGCCAAGCCCACCGCAACCTACGCGAAGCATGGCGCCCCAAAGTCGAGGCCGGCACCACCCGCTGCGCCCGATGCGGCCGGACCATCCAACCAGGGCAGCCCTGGGACCTCGGACACGACGACCATGACCGCAGCCGCTACCTCGGACCCGAACACTCGGCCTGCAACCGAGCCACCGCCGGCCGCCGAACCCACACCTGAGGGGCAGGGGGAGGGGGTGACCCCCAACGCACCCACTCTCCCCGACCGCGGGTAAGGGCAAAAAAGTCCGCGGCGGGTTCAAAACTTTCCGGACCGGCGCAAGGCCGGCCCAACTCGGGAGGCGCAATGCCCCACTGAGGAGTGATCACGAATGACGTCTGGAGGTTCGCGCACCCGCTCCGGCCCGGCGAAGGATCCGAACTCGTTGCGGTCTGCGATGTCGCAGAAACAGGGGTCTTGGCGGACGCTGCCGACCGAACCCCCGGAGGCCGAAGCGCCACCGTGCCCGCTGCCGGAGATGTCGGTGGCGGAGTCGGAGATGTGGGAGACGTACTGGCGTAAGCCGCAGTCGATCATCTGGCGTGAGAACGGCATGGAGATCGAGGTCGCACTGCATGTGCGGCACCTGGTCGAGTCGATGGCCTCGGAGGCATCGGCCGGCGCCCGCAACCTGGTGCGCCAGCAGATGGACTCGCTCCTGCTCACGCACAAGGCGATGTCCGATGCGATGATCCGCATCGGTGTCCCGGAGGAGCCGGACGAGGACACGGCACCGAAGTCGCAGCGCCGAATGTCGGCTCGTGAGCGCCGCAAGGCCGCGAGGTCCGATGAGGCCTCCTGATCTGACCCTCGACGTCGTCCCGGACTGGATCGAGCAGCACTGCGCTGTCCCGGACGGGTTCGACGCCGGCACGATGCTGGAGTTGGTGCCCGAGCAGCTGACGTTCGTGCAGAACCACTACGCGATCCGCCCCACCGCCAAGCGTGGCGAGTTGGCGCAGGCGTTCGTCTATCGCCGCTCGCAGTTGGTTCGCGCGCAGAAGTGGGGCAAGTCCCCGCTGATCGCCGCGTTCGTGTGCGCCGAGGGTGTCGGGCCGGTCCTGTTCGACGGCTTCGCCGAGGGCGGGGAGCTCTACCGCTGCAACCAGCACGGTTGTAGTTGCGGCTGGGTGTACGAGTACGAGCCGGGTGAGCCGATGGGCCGGCCGTGGCCGACTCCGCTGATCCAGGTGACGGCGACGACGGAAGATCAGACGGACAACACCTATGGGGCGTTGCGGCCGATGATCGACCGGGGCCCGTTGTCGGAGGTCATTCCCCGCACGGGTGAGGAGTTCATCCGTCTGCCCGGTGGTGGCCGCATCGACGTGGTGACCTCGAAGGCGACCTCGCGTCTGGGCCAGCGTGTGACGTTCGTGCCGCAGGACGAGACCGGCATCTGGACGGACTCGAACGGTATGACGAAGACGGCGCGCACGCAGCGTCGTGGTCTGGCCGGTATGGGTGGCCGGGCGATCGAGACGACGAATGCGTGGGATCCGTCCGAGAACAGTGTCGCGCAGCGCACCTTCGAATCCTCCGCTGAGGACATCAACCGGGACTTCCGGCTGCCGCCGGCCGATTGGTCGTTCAAGGACAAGCGTCAGCGCCGCAGGATCCTGCAGTTCAACTATGCGGGTGTGCCGTGGGCGTTGAAGAACCTCGACGGCATCGAAGCCGAGGTCAACGAGATGATCGAGAAGGACCCGTCGGAGGCGGAGCGGTTCTTCGGGAACCGCATCGTGTACGGCGCTGGTTCGTGGCTGCGTGACGGCTTGTGGGAGGACCGGTGGGCGAATGCTGTGGCTGCCTGAACCTCCGGCCGGCACCCGCATCTCGTTGGGCTTCGACGGTTCGGAGAACAACGACTTCACCGCCATCAAGGCGGAGACGATCGACGGGCTGATCTTCACGCCCCGGTACGGGCCGGACAAGCGGCCGACGATCTGGGATCCGGCGCAGTGGGGTGATCAGATCCCTCGGGGCGAGGTGGATGCCGCGGTTGATGAGCTGTTCGACCGGTTCGAGGTGTCGCGGATGTATTGCGACCCGCAGGACTGGCGGTCGGAGATCGGGGACTGGGCGCTGCGGCACGGCGACGAGCATGTGTTCGAGTGGGCCACGAGCCGGATTCGGCAGATGTACGACTCGATCCGCCGGTTCGAAACAGACCTCGCCACCGGGCGCATCTCGCAGGACGGCTGCCCGATCACCGCGGTGCATATCGCCAATGCCCGCAAGGTCGCGAAGCCGGGGCAGAAGTACATCCTCGGCAAGCCCGCCGACCACCAGAAGATCGACGCCGCGATGGCGTCCATTTTGGCGCACGAGGCCGCATCCGATGCCCGCGAGGCCGGATGGGCGAAGGAATCCGCAGTGGACAGACGAGTGATCGTGTTCCGATGAGGGGGTGAAGAGATGGCAGAGCTAGGCGATGACCAGAAGAAGGTCTTCGATTCCCTCTCGGATGAATTGAACAAGCTGGCGCCCGATTTCGAGTTGCTGGACAAGTACTACGACGGGCAGCAGACCTTGCAGCAGCTCGGGTTGGCGATTCCGCCGGACCTGTTGCAGTTCACGGTGATCGTGAACTGGCCGCGCATCGCGGTCGATGGTGTGAACGAGCGTCTCGAGCAGAAGGGGTTCCGGCTGCCGGGGGCCGATGGACGGGCGCAGGACCTGTGGAATATGTGGCAGCGGGCCCGCATGGTCGAGCAGTCCTCGATGGCGCGTGCCGACTACCAGATATTCGGACGTACCTACGCCTGCATCGGCTCGAACGAGGATGACCCGTCGACGCCGATCGTGACGGTGGAGTCGCCGCGCAACGTGATCACGAAGCGTGATCCGCGCACCGGGAAGGTGTCGGCGGCGCTGCGTCTGTACGACGTGCAGAACGGGCAGCCTACCGCCTCGACCCTGTACCTGCCGGAGGAGACGGTCTATCTGTCGTCGTCGGGTGGCGGCTGGTCGATCGATGAGAAGGACGAGCACAACCTTGGCGTGGTGCCGGTGGTGCCGACGTTCCGGCGGCGGCGTACGCAGATCCCTTCGCATCGCACCGGTCAGGGCGTGTCGGCGATGGCTGACGTCATCCCGATCACTGACTCAGCGGCCCGGGTGATCACGAACGCGCAGGTTGCACAGGAAACACACGCGGTGCCGCAGCGGTACGCGTTGGGTGTGACCAAGGGCGACTTCGTCGACCAGGACGGCAATCCGCTGCCGGTGTGGGAGGCGTACTTCGGGTCCGTGTGGGGCTTGGCCAACCAGGACGCGAAGGTCGGCAACCTGTCGTCGTCGGACATGTCGAACTTCGAGCGGATGGTTGAGTTGTACGCCCGGCTCGCGTCGGGTGTGTCGTCTCTGCCGCCGAACTACTTCGGGCTTTCCGCTGACGATGCAGCATCCGCCGATGCGATCCGCTCGCGTGAGGCGAAGCTGGTCAAGTCCGCCGAGATGGACCAGCAGGCCCTCGGTCATGCGGCCGTCGAAACGCTCCGCATCATGGTGAAGATCCGGGATGGCGCGAACGCCGACCCGCTCGACGGTCTCGAGTCCCTGTGGTACGACGCGGCGACCCCGACGGTGGCGCAGCGCACCGACGCGGTGGTGAAGCAGTACACCGCCACCGACGGCCGCGGCCTGTCCCTCCTCCCCGCCGAGGCGGCCTGGGAAGAACTCGGGAAGTCGCCGACGGAGATCGAGCGACTCAAGGACATGCGGGCGCGTGACATGGAGGACCCGCAGTTGGATCGGATCACGCGCACATTCAACGATGTGACCGGTGGCAATGCTGCCGCCTGAGGCCGGGCGTTACTGGGCGGACCAGCAGCGCACCACCGCCGCCCTGGTGATAATGATCCGCCGGCTGTGGCGGCGCATGGGCAGTGACTTCGACGCCTCGTGGCAGATGATCGAACCGATCTTGCTGATGTCCGTCCTGCAGGCGCAGGAGAGCATCGCAGTTCGGTCTGCCGCGTTCATCCCCGAGGTCGTCGACGCCCTGAACATCGACGTCGCGCCGGAGGGGGCGATCGTGCCGGACGCGGTCGTCGGGGTGACCGGAGACGGACGCCCCGTCGACGCATTGCTCGCGGGCGGCCCTATCGCCGCGAAACGCGCCATCACCGCGGGCGCCACTGAGACTGTCGCTCTCGAGACCGGTGGGCGGTGGCTCGAACTTGCGGTGAAGACCCTCATATCGGACACCGGGCGGGCCGTCGAATCGGTCGGTGTCGCCGCCCGGCCGGGCGTCGGGTACGTGCGGATGCTCAACCCGCCGTCGTGCTCCCGGTGCGTGATCCTCGCCGGACGGTTCTACCGCTACAACCGCGGGTTCCTGCGCCACCCTGGATGCGACTGCCGGCACATTCCGTCCCGCGAGTCGATGGCAGGGGACCTGCGGATCGACCCGGACCGCTACTTCCACAGCCTCCCTGCGTCCGAGCAGGACCGGATCTTCACCAAGGCGGGCGCCGAGGTGATCCGCGAGGGCGCCGACATCAACCAGGTGGTCAACGCCCGCTCCGGCATGTCGACAGCACAGACGAACCTCGCCGGGTGGATCCCGAAGGGCCGACTGTCCCGCACCGAGGTGTACGGGCAGATGGTCGAGACCACCACCGCCGGAATCACCCGCCGCGGTGTCGCCTACCGGGCGATGAGCCGCGCCGGGTACGCGCAACGACAAACCGACGTCCGAACCGGACGGTACTTCCAAGCCCGGGCGCCGCGGCTGATGCCGGAGTCGATCCTACGACTCGCCGACGACCGCGCCGATGCGATCCGGCTGCTGAAACTGTACGGCTACATGACCTGATTCCCGCTCGAATCACCCACCGACCCAGAGGACCCCGAACTGCGGCATTCCGCTTCGTGGCCCTGTGTCATGCCCCGATTCCCCTGCCCGCAACGGGTGGGACCGACCTCTCGCAAGGAGAGACCACTCCCATGAAGAACACTCGTCTTCCCCTCTGGATGATCCCCGGTGTCGAGTTCACCCGCGGCGGTCTGGCATCGCGGAAGTTCCCGATGCGTGACGGCGACGGCCACCCGAACGGCGACGCCGTCGACAACGACGACGAGGCTGGCACCGACGGTGTCGGCGACGAAGACCAGGACTCCGACGTCGACGTCGATACGGACACCGGGGAGGACGACGACGAGAACCCCGACGGCGCCGACCAGCTCGGCGACAAGGGCAAGAAGGCCCTCGACGCCATGAAAGCCAAGTGGCAGGCGGAGAAGGCGAAGCGCGTCGCCGCCGAGAGCCGCGTCGCCGAACTCGAAACCGGCGACGACGAGAACGCGCAGGCGCAGCGCCAGGCCGACGCCGCGGCACTGGCGAAGGCGAACGCCCGCATCGTCAAGGCAGAGGTGCGCGCCGCCGCCGCCGGGAAACTGTCCGACCCGGCCGACGCCTTCCGATTCCTCGACCTCGACGACTTCGAGGTCGACGACGACGGCGATGTCGACCAGGACGAGATCGCCGCCGCGATCACCGATCTTCTGGAACGCAAGCCCTACCTCGCTGCGTCCAGTTCCGACGGCACGCAACGTGCCTCGAAGAGCCCGAAGCCTGACCGCTCGCAAGGAGCCGGAGGTAAGGGCAAGGCCACCCCGCAGCAGGACTTCGAGTCCGCGATTGGCCGGCTCCTCTCCTGATCCACCCCTTTTGACTGAAAGGACGCGAGTCCATCATGGCTCCCTCGAACATCAACCGCGGCACCAGCGGAATCGTCCTGCCCAAGACCGTCTCGAACGAGATCTGGCAGAACACGCAGAACCAGTCGATCGTGCAGCAGCTGTGCCGCCAGATCCCCCTGCCCGGTGGTGGCGTCGACGTGCCGATCATCACCGGTGACCCGGTCGCCGCGTGGACCGCGGAGACCGAAGAGAAGCCGGTCAGCCGGTCCACCTTCGGGTCGAAGAACATCAAGGGCTACACCCTCGCGGTGATCGAGCCCTTCTCGAACCAGTTCAAGCGCGACCTGCCGGGCCTGTACAACGCGCTGGTGCAGCGTCTGCCCGGTGCGCTCGCGAAGACGTTCGACCAGACCGCTCTCGGGTTCGCAGCGTCCCCCGGGTCCGGCTTCGACACCCTCGCTGGTGCGCCCACCGCGTCGGTCTCCACCAACTTCTACGACGGCATCCTCGCCGGTCTCGGGGCGGTCGCCGCGAACGGTGGTGACGTCACCGCATGGGCCCTGTCCGGTCAGGGTGAGATCGCCGCGCTCGGAGCGAAGGACGGCAACGAGCGCCCGATCTTCATCGACTCGGTGACCACGCAGGGCTCGGTCGGCAACATGCTGGCCCGCCCCGTGTTCAAGACCCCGAACGCGTACAAGGCCGGTGCCGCCGGCTCGCCCGGCACCCCCGAGACCATCGGTTTCGGCGGCGACTGGAGCTCCGCGGTGTGGGGCTACGTCGAGGGCATCCGCATCGACATCGCCGACCAGGCCACCCTCAACGACGGCGGAACCGCGCTGAACCTGTGGCAGCGCAACATGTTCGCCGTGCGCGCCGAGGTCGAGGTTGGCTTCGCCGTGCGCGACGTCAACCGCTTCGTCCGGATCACCGGAGCCACCCCCGCGTGATCACCCTCCGGCTCCCCTACGGCGGAGGGTCGATCACCGTAGCTGACGACGTCGCCGACCGGTACCTGTCCCAGGGATGGGTGCAGGTCGGCGCGGCGCAGCCCGCCACCGTGTCCCGGCCGCTTCCGGACCCGCCCCCACGCACAGGCAAGGGGTCCGGGGTGAAGGAGTGGCAGAAGTACGCCCTCGCTCTCGGCATTGCGTCCCCAGAGGACGCTGAGGCCACCCGAGACGAGATCATTGCCCGCATCGAGGCCGCCGGGTTCGCGGTCGATCGCACCGGTGACGGTGCATGACCGCGCCGCTGCAGACGCTCGTCGAGACGACTGACGTCGAGGCCCGGCTGGGGGAAACCCTGGCCGGGCCCGAGCTCATCCAGGTCAACTCGCTGATCGAACTCGCATCGGAGAAGCTGCGCACCCCGGCCGCACGCGCAGTCATCGGCGACATCGACGAGAGAATCACCGACGGCACCCTCCGAATCGGGCTGGTGCGAGGAATCCTGGTCACCGTCGTGCACAGGGCATTCGATGCCCTGCGCGTCGGAACACGCGTCCGCTCCGAGCAGTACCCGGAGATCCAGACGACCTACGCCGACCCGGACCAAGGGCTGGTGTACTTCACCGACGAGGAGATGGCGTCGCTCGCCCCCGAGCCGGACGCGTCCGCCGCCGGTGGCGCCTTCACGATTCGGCTCGGCCGATGAACCGCCTACCCGAGTCGTGGACGCTGCTCGTCGACAACCCACCGACGCAGGACGACTCGACCGGCAACCGCATCCCGTCCCCACCGACGGAGATCCACTGGACCGGGCTGCTGCAACAGCGGCAGCTCTCCGCCGCATCCGTCGATGCCGGCAACACCGAGTTCGAAGCCGGGCACGTGGTGTCGTCGTACCTCCTGCTGCTCGATCCCGGCATCCCGGTCCTCCCCGGCCGGCGGGACCGGTTCCGCGACGACCAGAACGTCATCTACCAGATCGAAGGCACCCCGCGAGTACGGCGCCCGGCTCGGGGCTCGCGTCGACCTGCCTACATCGCCGCCAACGTGCGCCGTGTATCCGACATGAAGGAGTGAGCCAGACATGGCCGAAGCGAAGAAACCCACCAACAAGATCGTCAGCTACACCGACGACGCCGGCAACACCCACTGGGCGTCCGAGGACTCGAAGGCCTACCAGCAGCACCTGAGCGCGCAGGAGGCGAAGAAGGCGAAGCCGGTGAGCGCCACCACGACCGGCGCCGCGGCGAAGTCCGACGGCAAGTCCTGACGTCGTGGCGAATCGGATCACCGTCTACGGCGATCGCGCCCGCAGGGAAGCGCGCGCGCTCTCGTTCGACGGCAGGGTCGAGATCGCCCGCAAAGCCGCCGCCGACGCACGCTCTGCTGCGCCGGTCTACACCGGCGAATACCGGGACGGCATCGACGTCGAGGTCCAAGGAGACCGCGTCTTCGTCGTCGACAACGACGACGAGTCGATCTTCAAGGAGTACGGCACCAGTGACACCCCGGCCCATGCGTCGGTGACCGACGCCGCACGCCAGTACGGCCGCTACTCCGGCTGGCAGCCGAGAGGGGGATAGTCGATGGCCATGCCGTTCGCGCCCGGCGCCGCCCGGGCATTCCTCACCGGGCAGCCAGGGTTCGTCGCACTCGTCCCTGCGGAGAACATCGCCACCCGCGACCTTCCCGAGGAGATCACCGGCCCGTGCGTGACGATCCGTTCGCCGGGCAACGTCGGCGGCGACCCCATGCTGCGCCGCCCGATGATCCAGGTCGACGCGTGGGTGCCGAAGCTGGAAATCCTCGGCGGCAACATCGATCCCGACGAAGTCGCGTGGAACATCGCAGCCCTGGCCGGTGAACTCATCGGGAAGGCCCGCACCATCCGGTTCCGCAACGCGGCCTGGTCCGGCAAGTGGGTGGACGGGCCGATCACCTTTCCGCCCGACGTCAAACGCGGACCGGACTTTCCGCTGTTCCGCGCGACCATCCGCGCCGAACTGAAGATGCGGATCAACCCCGCCTGACGCCACTCGGCGTCTCTCATTCGTCCCGCCCCGGGGTGCCTGCCGGACACGCCCTGGGCGGGACTTTCCATTGCTCACCGCCGGTGAGCTGACCTCAGGAGGTAACCCGTGAGCACTTTCGCGGATCCCAACAAGGCATTCGTCTGGCTCGACGGCGACATCTTCCGCGCCCCGGCCGGCACCGCCATCCCCACCGACCCGTTCGCCGCCACGGTCACCAGCGGCACGAGCCCGGTCGTGAACTGGGACGCCTTCGGTGGCGTCGAGGCCGGGTTCAACGTCGACCCCAAGCGCGACCTCAAGCCCCTCACCGTCTGGAACCGGCGCACGTCGCCGTACAAGTACGTCAAGGGCGTGCTCGAGGAGCGCATCAAGTTCCGGGCCGTCGACTTCTCCAAGGCCACCGCGCTGACCGCCCTGCAGGGCGGCACCATCGAAGAGATCGGCACCAGCTCCGGCATCTTCCGCTGGAACCCCGGCCAGGACGAGGAGTTCGCCGCCCTGTTCCGGGTCGTCGACGAGACCGGCAGCGCCGGGTTCTACGTCGAGAAGGCCACCCTGGCCACCCCGCCCCCGCGGGTGTTCGGCGGTGAGACGCTCGACGGCTTCGAGTTCGAGCTCCTTGCGCTGAGCGAGGTCGTCCCGCTGACCGACTTCAACCCCCTCGTCACCACCCCCTGATAGGAGCTACACCCCATGTCCGGCACCCCGAAGAAGAACGCCCACCGTGAGGCTCCGGTTTCCGCTCCGGAGCCTGCGGTGGAGCGGTTCGACATCCTCACCGAACTCGCCATCGACGGCGGCGCTCCGCAGCCGATCACCCTGCGTGGGGTGGACGCCGAAGTTCGGTGCACCTACACCGGCGACGAGGCCGCACGATTCCACGCTCTCGTCGCCAAGAACGAGTTGCGCGACGCGCTGGATCTCATCACCGACGGCAAGGGCCAGCAGATCTGGGACGCGGTCGCTGACCTCCCGTCTACCATCGTCGCGCGCCTGCTCAACAAGGTCATCTCCCTTTCCGGGCTGTCGGAGGGGGAATTGCGGCCGCTCTCGCCTCCCTCCTCCGAGAGGATGGCTGGCGCGGTGCTCTCACAGGCTGTCGCCGATGGTTTGGCCTCGACCTCCGCCGAGCGCTCCGAGAACTCGACTGGCGCGACTGCGGCCGCCTGATCCTCGACGCCGCCGAACGCGAGGCTCAGGCCGGCCGCGACGCCGAGAATCTCGCGATGTTCGTCGACCGGATCGACTACTGGCTCACCAGCGAGTACCGAAGCTGGATCACCGACCCGAATGATCCCCAGGTCAAACAGGAACGGGAGATGCAACGTCGCAGCGGCCGCAGGCCACCGCCGATGCCGCTGATACCGCCGGTGGCCCTGCGTCCGGCGGACATCGCCGAGCTTCGGCGCAGGCAATACGCCGACGCAGTCGCCGCCCATGCGCCGGAGTCGGGCGAACGAAAGATCAGCAGCGCCGCAGATTTGAAGCGGCTTCTCGTCGGACGGTAAGTGCGACAGGCTCTGCTGCGCTGTGCGCGAGTCTGACATGATTCGCCCCATGAGAAAGCGGATGTGGGTGGCGGCGGCGGTCGGTCTCGTCGCGGTGGGATGCAGCTCATCGCCCCAAGGGCCGAGCCCGGAAGAGGAGCGACAGCGACTGTGCGAGTCCTTCGCGCAGATCACCCCAGGCGTCTACGAGAATCGGAAGAACCTCGACATCTTGGCAACCCCTGGGATCTCGAGTTCCGAGCGGGTGGCTGCCCTGCGGGATCAGATGGACATGCAGGCAGGCAACGGCCGATCCCGCCCGTACGACTGCAACTCTCCGGCCGACCAGGAGTTCTTCGATGACTTCGTCCGCTCGCAAGATGACGGCCAGCAGGACGCTGGCTGACAGCCTGCCATCGCGGTAGACGCCTGGAAGGGCGTGGAGCGGCGGTCCATGACAACTGAATAGCAATTGATGTAGGAGACCCCGGAAGGCGTGATGCCTCCGGGGTCTCTGCATTCTCGCGTGAGGAGAAAGCCATGGCCGGCGGACGCATCGACGTCGAAGTCGCACCCGATCTGCGGCATTTCCCCGCGCAGCTCGAATCCGGGATGCGCGGGGCGATGGGTGTCGCCACGAAGATCGGCGGCGCACTCGGGGTGGCCCTGAGCGTCGGAGCCGGTGCGAAGGCGGTCCTCGACCTGGGCAACAGCTTCACCAACGAGCTCAACACTCTGCAGGCTGTGTCGGGTGCGACCGCGGACCAGTTGCAGAAGGTCCGGGACGCGGCGATGGGGCTCGGCAACGACGCGTCGTTGGCGGACACCTCGGCGACGGACGCTGCGGCGGCGATGACCGAACTCGCCAAGGGCGGGTTCTCGGTCGATCAGGCCATGGGCGCGGCCCGCGGCACCCTGCAGCTCGCCGCGGCGGCGCAGATCGATGCGGCCTCGGCGGCGACCATCCAGTCGCAGGCCCTGCAAGCGTTCGGGCTGGACGCCGACTACGCTGCCAAGGCCGCCGATGTTCTCGCCAACGGTGCGAACGCCTCGTCGGCGGAGATCACCGACGTCGCGCAGGGTCTACAGCAGGCCGGTGCGGTGGCGAACCAGTTCGGTCTCACGCTCGAGGACACCGTCGCCGGTCTCGGCCTGCTGGCCAACGCAGGTATCCAGGGCAGTGACGCCGGCACTCTGATCAAATCCACCCTGCTTGCGCTCACGGACACGGGGAAGCCGGCGCAGGCCGCGATCCGCGACCTCGGACTGGAGGTGTACGACGCGCAGGGCCGGTTCGTCGGTCTTGGTTCGCTGTTCGAACAGCTCGAGGACGCCGCCGGGCAGATGACGCCGGAGCTGTACCAGGCGGCGACGGCGACTCTGTTCGGGTCCGACGCTATGCGCCTGGCCGGTATCGCCGCCGATGATGGGGCGGCCAAGTGGGACACGATGCGGGAGGCGATCGACCGGCAGGGCTCTGCCGCCGAGGTTGCCGCGTCCAAGACCCAGGGTCTTCCTGGGGCGATGGCTGGTGTGCAGAATGCGGCCGAAGGTCTCGCCCTGTCGATCTACGACGTTGTCGACGGGCCGCTGCAGTCCTTCGCCACCAAGGGCGCGGAGTTCATCACCGCTGCCGCACCGCAGATCGTGTCTGGTCTTAGCAGCGTGGTCGACATCGCGGGCGAGGTCGGCTCCGCCTTGGCGCCGGCCGCCGGTGTGGTCGGAGACCTGGCCGCCGCGTTCCTCGAACTTCCCGCGCCGATCCAGCTCGCGGTCGCCGGTATCGCCAGCATGAAGGCGTTCGGTGGCGACGACAGGATCGGCACCTGGGTCGACGGAATCAAGGACAAGTTCGAGGGCTTCCGGGAGCAGATGGACGCTGTCCGTCTGGCCATGGCCGAATCGCAGCTCGAATCCGAGGGCTACGACCTTTCGGGTGAGACGCAGAGCGTGGAGCAGCTCGGGGTCCTGCTGGCGGAGAACGAGGAACAGATCTCCGACGTGGCCGCGGCGTGGTCCACGCTCGAGGCGCGTTCCCCGGCGATCGCTCGGATGGGCGAATCCTACCGGGGTGTGACGGCGCGATCCGCTGAGTTCGCGCAACGCCAGCGGGAAGCCGCGACCGAGTCGGGCCGGATGGTGGGGGCACTCCGCAATGCGGGCGCCGCGGCCGTCACGTTCGGTGGACGCGTCGGAGGTGTTGCCGCAGCTGGCCTGTCGGGCATGCGGTCCGCGGCCGGCAACGTGATCTCGGCGTTCGGCGGTCCGTGGATGGTCGGTCTCGCAGCAGCGGGCATGGCCGTCTCCGGCATCATCGCCGAGGTTCAGCGAGCCGAACGGCAGAACACCCTCCTGTCCGATGCCACCGAACGAGCCGCTGCCTCCCAGCGCGATCTGGCCAAGGCATTCGTCGAATCCAAGGGCCTGATCACGGACGACGTCCTCGCGGTCGCCACAGAGTCCATCACGAAGTTCCGCGAGGAACAGGAACAACTCGCCGACACCGCCCCGGCCTGGTATGCGGGTGTCGTCGAAAAGTGGAACGACATGCTCGGCTCGTTCAACGGGGAAGAGCAGCGCGGCCGGCAGATGCTCGCAGAAGACCGTGAGGTCGCCGGCCGAGCAGAACGAATCAGCAACGCGCTCAACAGCCTGGGGATGGAGAGCGACGAGCTGGCCTCCACGCTGGCCGGATCGCGGTCCGGCTGGGACATCTTCATCGACGGTATCGACCAGTCGACCGAAGGCGGAGCCGAACTCGTCGCGTCCCTGCAGGGGCAGCGTGAAGAATTCGAACGCACGCAGCGAGTCGCGCAACAGATCGAACCCGAGTATCTGGCGATCCGCGATGCGATCGAGCAGATCGCCGAGAGCGCCGGCAACTCGGAGCAGAAGGTCGCTGGTCTCAAGCGGATCCTCGACATCCTCGCCGGTGGGCAGGTGTCCTACACCGAGGCGCTCGACGAGTACAACCAGACGATCATCGATGTTGCCGAGTCGACGCAGCAGGTGGTGGACCAGTCTCAGGGCTATGGCTCGGAGCTGATCGCCCAGAACGGCACCCTGGCCACGAACACCAAGAACGGCCAGGCACTGTCGGCGACGCTGCGTGATCTCGCTGACGCCAGTGTCGAGGTCGCCGAAGCTGCCTACCAGCAGGCCATCACGGATGGGTCCACCGTCCCGGAGGCGCAGGCCAAGGCGCGTGAGGCGATGGCGCAGACCGAACTACAGCTGGCCGCGCTCGCCGAGCAGTACAACGTGCCGATCGAGAAGGTCCGCGAATTCGCCGCGGCGCGCGGGTACCTGCCCGAGGATCTGATCTTCCACCTCGCGGTGGAGGGCGCCGACGAGGTGACCAAGAAGCTCGTCGAGGTGCGCGATCAGCTGATCCGGGACCCGGACAACGTGATCAAGCTGCCGATCGACGACGAGGGCGTCAAAGAGGTACTGCGCGGGGTCGGTCTGCAGCTCAGGGACCTGCCGGACGGGATCGTGGAGATCAAGGCGGACAGCGAGCTGGCCGTCGCGGGTCTCGAGCAGGTGATCCGCAAGACCCTCGAAACCGGCGGGACCATGGCCGATGTCAAGGTCACCGCCGACACCACCGAGTTCGACCTCAACGTCGATCAGGCGAAAGCACTGATCGCCCAACTCGACGCCGAGGAGGCCAACCCTGCCGTCGGGGCGATCTTGGACAAGCTCAAGGAAGGCAAGGCGATCACCCTCGCCGACCTGCAGGAGCTGGACAAGTCCACCGCCACGCCGGAGGTCAAGGCGGCCGTCGCTCAGGCCATCGCGGACCTGGATTCCGTACAGATCCACCTGGCCGGGATCAAAGACAAGAACGTCAACGTCACGATCAACATCGACGAGGTCCGCCGAACTGCATCGACCTACGGCGCCGGCTCCCGGCAGGCGCTCGACGCGGCGGGCCTGACAGGCATGTCCCCCGACGAGTACGAGCGGATCTTCGGACGACGACCACCTGGACGTGAGCGCGGCGGCCGGATGCCGACCACCGGGCCGGGCACCGAGACCACCGACGGGATCTACGCGGTCGATCCGAGCGGCATGCCGATCGCGATGGTCGACGGCGGCGAATGGGTCATCCGCAGCGAGATGTCCGACAAGTACGACCGCGAGCTGGCGATGATGAACGCGGGCACGTTCCCGAAGCTGCCCGGCTTCGAGACCGGCGGCCGCATCGCGGTCAACCGGGCCACGTCGTACCTGAGCGGGGAGGACGGCAAGGAGTACCAGTACGGCGGTGTCGGTTCACCGTCGTGGGACTGCTCCGGCTACGTCTCGGCCGGCTACGCGATGCTCACCGGCCGGGATCCGAACACGCGCTGGTTCACCACCGAGTCCGATTTCAACGCTCTCGGCTTCGAGGACGGGCCAGGTCCGCGGTCGGCGCTGAACATCGGCGTCATGCGTGGCGGCGGCGGCATGTACTCGCACATGGCCGCCACCCTCGACGGCATCCCGTTCGAGTCGGGCGGCGCCGGCGTCGTCTTCGGCCACTCCACTCTCGGCGCGGACGATCCGAACCTGCCGCTGAAGTGGCACCTGCCGGTGTCGGCGTTCGTCCCACCTGGGGACGAGTCGTCGGCCGGTGGCGGGTACGAGCGGCGGCGGCCGCGTAACCGGGAGACGTGGGACGAGCAGGACGATCTGAAGCTCGATTCGGCGCGGATCGCGGTGCAGCAGGCGATCGAGAGTCGCGACAAGGCGATGAACGATCCGAAGAAGTCGCAGGCCGACAAGGACCAGGCCGAGAACAAGGTCGCCCAGGCCGAGGCGAAGGTCCGCGAGCTCGAGGAGAAGAAGCGCGCCGCCGAGTCGGGGGCGTCGATCTCGCCCGAGGCGCCGGAGCTGCTGACCAACCTGACCGACGAGGAGCTGCGGCTGCGCAGCCTCGAACGCGCGGTCGACGAGGCGCGGTGGGATCGCAACGACGTCTACGCAGATCCGGAGTCGACGAAGTTCGAACGCGACGAGGCCGACGACAAGCTGCAGACCGCGATCAACGCGCTGCGTGAGGAGCAGGTCGAGCAGCGCGACGAGCTCGCGCCCGCGGCCCCGGCGTTGCGGGGCCGGATGACCGACGATCAGATCCGGCTCGTCGAGCTCGAGCAGGCGGTGAAGGAGGCCGAGCAGGACCGCAACGCGGTTTACGCCGATCCGCGCTCGACCGACGACGAGCGCCTGGCCGCCGACCTCGACCTGCAGAAGGCCCTCAACGCACGCGACGAGGGCCGCAAGGGCGGATCCGGCTCCGGGTCGGGTGTGAAGTCGCTCGGCGCGGTCGGCCTCGAACTCGCCGAGGTCTTCGCCGGCGGCGTCCTCGAGACCTTCGGGCTCGAGGACTCGCCGCTCGGGTTCGTGCCGAAGCTGTTGTTCGGCTCCGGAGACATCGGCGGCCCGCTGCTGGAGGGCATCGGCACGACCGGCATCCCGGCGATGATCGCCCAGCAGCAGGTCGGTCCGGCGGTCGCCCCGACGTTCTCCGATGCGGAGATCGCCACCCAGGGCCCGGTCGTACCGGGCTCGCCGGGCTGGCTCGAAGAGCTGGTGAACAGCCTCCGTATCCCGGCGGTGCTCCGCGATGCCGGTGGTCCGCTGCCGCACGGCATGGCCGGACTGAACCTCTCCGGTGAGACGGAGTGGGTGCAGACCGCCGAGGACAAGCGCCGCTACGACCGGGACATGCGGGAGTTGGCGGCGCTGCGGGCGGGCGCGTCCGGCGCGAGCGGGGCGGCGCTCGAACAGTTGGGGCAGCGGCAGGAGTCGCTGCTGAAGTCGCTCGGTCAGCTCGCCACCCGGCGAGGTCACACGATCAACGCCTACGGCATGGATCCGGACAAGGTCGGCCGGCAGATCGAGCAGGTGCTGCGGCGCGATTCGCTGGCGCAGATGAGCATGGGAGGTCTGCCCGGGTGAACATCCTCGAGTTCGACGATACGAAGCTGCTGTGGATCGGCCCGCCGAAGCTGGACGGCACCCCGGGCAGGACCTACCACCTGTCCGGGGTGAACTCCGGGACCGAAGGAGTGTTGCTGTCGGATCATCCGGACGGGTTCGAGTTCGGTCCGACGAGCCTGCTCCGCTCGAAGGGCGCCAAACAGGACGGCGCCACGTTCCTGCGGTCGGTGCGTGACGAACGCGAGATCCGTTTCAACGTCCACGTGTTCGGGCGCACCGCCCGTGAGGCGATGGCGGTGCGCACCGGCTGGTTCCGGTCCTGGGAGACCGACCGGCCGGGTCACCTGTGCTTCTACTCGCAGAACCTCGGGTGGCACTTCATCCGGCTCCAACGCGGGGAGGCGCCGCGACCGACGCTCGGGGTGGACCTGGCCGACGAGCGGCAGTTCGGGTTCGTCGAGACGTACGAGATGCACGGTGTGGCGATGGACCCGGACTACTCCTCGTTCGAGGAGGAGATCATCTGGACCAACAACCTCGGGTTGAACGAGGCCACGCTGCGCGCCCGTAACCCGGGGCAGCGCAAGCTGTGGCCGCGGTACACGATGAACGGCCCCGGCCGGTGGTGGATCGAGGATCCCCTCAACGCCGAGGACGATCTGCGGCTGCTCTCGACCCCGCCGCTGGCGGCGAACGAGGAGCTGCGCATCAACACCCATCCGCGGCGCCGGACCGCGCGGGTGTACTCCCCGGCCACCGGCATCGACGGCCGCAACGTGTGGGCCCAGCTCGGCGGCCGGCGCTGGCTGCAGCCGGTCCTGCCCGGCACCAGCAAGGAAATCGTGGTGCGCATCGAAGGAGGAACCTTGGCGTCGAAGCTCATCATGCAGGGCGTCCCGAAGTTCGAGGAGCCGTACTGATGACCGCGGTGTGGGATGCGCGCGCCGCGGCCCGGCGCATGGATCAGGCCGACCTCGACGACGAGGCGATCTACCGGGCACCCGAATCCTACGTGCGGGTGTGGAACAAGTTCATGGAAGAGGAGGGGGTGGTCGGCGACTACCTCTCCAAGGTCCACGGCAAAAAGCGCAACGCCGTCGGCACGGCGACGATCGAGCTGCCGCACGACACCCAGTTCCGCAGTCACCTGCTGAACAACCCCGACGGCGAGGACGCGATGATCCCGCTGACCATCGACACCCCCGGGGACCGGTGGTCGGGCAAGGTCGAGCGGGTCACGCTGCTGCGCGACGCGGACGGCACCGAGACGATCGAGGTGTCGGCGCTGTGCGACCTGCAGCACGTGGCGACGACCTGCCTGTGGGCCTCGCCCGGGGCGCCGCTGTGGGCGCAGTTCCCGCGGCACTCGATCAAGATCGGACCGGCGCGGTCCATCTGCACCAGCTGGCTGGACGAGAACATCACCCGCCTGCAGCGCCCGCGCGGTTCGGACAACTGGCCGATCGCGGTCGTGCCGACGAACGTATGGACCGACACCTCGAAGTGGGCCGGCGGCAGCGCCCGGTTCGACATGGCGTTCCCGTTCCTCGAGCAGTTCCTCAAGGATGCGGGCCTGGTGATCCGCGCCGAGATGTTCCTGCCCGAGGAGGACGAACAGCCGGCGCCCGAGTGGTTCTGGCTCGATCAGCCGACGATCGTGATCCGGATCGACGACGAGTCGAACGTCACCGGCCCGACCGGCACGCTGCTCGACGGCCTCGTCTCGTGGTTCGAGGATTTCCTCGACGACGGCACCACCCCGGTGCGGTACCCGAACTTCGGGGCCGAGACCGACTACGAGCAGGCGTACGCCAGCGGGAAGCTCGGCACGCGGACGAGGTTCCCGCACGTGTGGTACTTCCAGTCCGAGTACGACGGGCTCGGCGACATGCAGATCGCCGTGCACAAACCGCCGGCCACCGACATCCTCGTCGGTGGCCGGTCCCCGTCGTACATCAACGCCGCGATCGAGATCGCGATCAAGAACATGCTCTCGTGGCTGGGTCTGCTCATCGGCGTGCCCGGTCTCGACTCGCTCTACCGCGGGCAGCTCGACGACGTGTTCCTCGCATTCGACGTCGGTGTCGACATCGGCCGGGTGCAGCGCGCCGGCCCGTACGCGTGGCGTGAGCTGTTCATGACCGGCTCGGAGAAGGCCTTCACCATCGACGGGCAGATGGCGAAGCTGCAAGGCCTGCACGACTCGCGGGGCTACACCAGTCACAAGGTCACGATCCAGGACTTCGCGCCGTACATCTACGGCAAGGACTTCCGGGTCGGGCAGCAGATCGGGTTCGCGCTCGAGCAGCTGCTGTTCACCGACTACGTCACCGAGGCCGTGCACACCGACGACCGCCAGACCGCGCCCCGGTGGACGCTCACCGTCGGTGACGGCGCGAAGGAACTGCACCCGGTGGTGCGCGGCTGGAACCGCACCAAGCAGCTCACCCAGATCGTCTCGGTTCTGTCCAAGGACGTCGGCATGGAAGCCGACTTCTTCGGCCTGTTTTGACTCACCCAGGGAGGAAACCATGCCCAACCTCGACGAGGCATTCGCCCGCATCCGCGAACTGCTCGACTGGCTCGGCGACTTGATCGGTGTCCCGACTCTGGCCGCGCTCATCGATGACGACGAGATGCGCGCCGACATCGCGCTGGCGATGAGGGCCGCATGAGCGATCTCGTCATCCCGGCGAAGGTCACCATCACCCGCGAGGTGGATCTGTTCGGGCTGCCGATCACCCGCGCCCACCTCGACGTGGACGACGACACGAAGGGGTTGCCGCTGCCCGCCGGACGCCAAGGCGACCCGGGCCCGCGGGGTTTGCCGCGGGCACCGTGGATCAAGGCCGGGGAGGTCGCCACCGCCGCGGCCCTGCCGACCGGCCTCGGCCCGGACGATCGCGGTAAGTGGTGGCACGACCTGGCCACCGACGACATGTGGACCTGGAACGGCTCCGAGTGGAAGCAATCCGTCGGTGCCGTCGGCCCCCGCGGTCCGGTGGCACCGGACTACTCGCTCGACATCACGCAGACGATGTCGAACCCGAAGATGCGGGTCGCCGCCGCCGAACTCACCGGAGGCGGCGGCGCGCAGAGCATGAAACTCACCGTGCCGGCCGGACCGAAAGGCCCGGTCGGACCGATCGGGGCGTCCGGGTCGCTGCAGACCTCGACGGACTACAACGCCACCGCGTCCGGGCCCGTGAACGGATCGCTCATCGCATACGACCGCATCACGCGCAAACTCCGGGCGACGCCGCCGCCCGGCCCGGTCGGCATGTGGGCGAAAGGCCCGGCGGACTTCCCGGCCACAACCGCACTGGCGAACGTCGAGACGATCGAACTCGTCATCCTCGAGATCCCGGCATTGCCGTTCGCCTGGCGCCCCCGGGTGCACGGACGGATCGCGACACTGGCCGACTCTACCGGCGGCAACAACGCACCCGGCTACCCGCACGTGTGGGCGCGGCTCAACGACTGGGCCGGCCCGATCCTCGCCGTCGGACTCAACCCGTTCCGCGGCAGCCTGCTCAACGAGAACATCATCCGCCCCCACTACTCGGAGCAGGGCGGCACCGTCTCGACCGGCAACAGCCCCGGGCACGTGCGCCTGTCGCCGACGTCGACAGTCGGGGTCGTGCAGCCGTACGAGCCCGCGCGGATCTACGTCCGCGTCGAACGCGACCTCGGGAACGCGTCCACCGGGTCGCAGATCCAGTACGTCAAGACGGCCCCCTACATCCAAGTCCAAGCCATGCCGCTGTGGCTGTGAAAGAAAGAGGCAGAACATGGCCGAAGTGACCGTCGGCGAATACCTCGCATCCGTGCGTATCACCGGCATCGACGACGGCGTCGGACTCGAGAACGCGGTGAACAGCTTCCAGGCCACCCCGAACGACGGGCGGCTCGAGATCATGGCCGGCAACCCGGGACCGCCCGGGCCGCAGGGCCCGGACGCGCACCCGTGGCTGTGGCGCGGCGACGTGGCGGACATGGCCGCGCTGAACGCGATCCGCCCCACTCTCGGCATCGCGCACCGCGGCTGGGCGTACCGGGTCGTGTCCACCAACGCCGTCATGTACTGGGACGGTGAGACGTTCTACCCGTTCCTCAACGCATTCGGCGCCGAAGGACCGCGCGGGCTGCCGAACGAACTCGCCATCGGCACGGTCACCACGATCGACGAGGGTGAACCCGCTGACGCGCAGCTCGTCGGCGATTCTCCGAACCAGGTGCTGAACCTGTGGCTGCCGCGCGGCGGCCTCGGCGAGCAGGGCGATCCGGGCCAGCCCGGGCCGATCATGGGCTCGGCGGACGTCGACAGCTCCGTGCCGCTCGCCGACGGGTACGTGCTCGCCTACCAGGATGCGACGGAGAAGTTCACGCCGACACCGTGGCCCGGCGCGGCAGGCCCGTACGGACTGAGCAACACCGACTTCTCGTCGGGTTCGAATGTGTCCGCGGCATCGAGTGTGATCGCCACCCGCACGATCCCGGCGCAGCCGACCGCGTGGCGGCCGCGCTGCGAGGGCGGGATCTCGATGCAGTCGCATGTCCAGTCGGTCGGCGCGGGCCGGGTCGACGCCGAGGTGCGGATCGGGTCGGCGACCGGCCAGATCGTGGCGCAGGCACCCGGATTCCCGTCGGCGAACTGGATCCGGGCGACGTTCTCCCCGTATTTCGGGGCGACGCTCACCCCCGAATCGACGATCGGTGTCGTTCCCGCCAACACCACCGTGACTCTCTACGTCGTGATCAATCGCAATCTCGGCAGTTCCAACTACTCCTGGTCCAACAGCCTTGCGTCGCTGATGGTCTACTGCGAACCGGTGGTGATCCCGTGACCGAGAAGGTCCTTCCGTACAACCGCAACATCGTGCCCCAGGAAACCGGATACTGGTGCGGACCGGCATCGACACAGGTGGTGCTCGACAGTCTCGGCATCCACGTGCCCGAACCGCAGCTCGCCCGCGAGATCGGCACCCACACCGGTGGCACCGACCACATCGGTCTGATCACCCCGATCCTGAACCGCTACACGAACGCCGGCTACTTCGCTGTGCAGATGCCGCAGGACCCGCCCACCCAGGCGCAGGTCGATCGACTGTGGCGCGACATCGTCGCCTCGATCAACGGCGGCCGCGGCGTCGTCGTGAACTGGGTCGCGCCGCCGTCGAACTACCCCCGCGGGGTGAAGGGCTCGGAATCGCCGCGCTACCACTCCGGCATCGTCTACCACTACGTCGCGGTCATGGGCTACGACGACGAGGCCATGGCAGTGTGGGTCGCCGACTCCGGGTTCCAGCCGCAGGGCTACTGGCTCTCGCTCGCACAGCTCGCCACGCTGATCCCGCCGAAGGGATACGCCGCGGCCCCGGGCCCTGCCAAGGTGGAGCCCGCACCCGTGCCAGCCGCCGAGGGGCTCACGGCCGAGGTGCTCGCCGAGGCTATGGGCGGCGCCGTCCCGCTCGACCGCTACCGCCAACTGCTGCCAGCCTTCTCCTCGGCGATGATCCAGGGAGGCTGCACAACCGTCGAACGCGCCGCGATGTGGTGCGCGCAGCTGGGACACGAGTCGAAGGGCTTGAGTCTGTTCCGGGAGTTGTGGGGCCCAACCGATGATCAGCGCACCTATGACGGGCGTATGGGCAACGGCGCCGGTGAGGGGTTCAAGTACCGCGGTCGAGGCGCCATTCAGGTCACAGGCAAGAACAACTACCGGTCGTTCTCGCAGTGGGCCCACAAGCACGGCCACGTTCCGACGCCGACGTTCTTCGTCGACGATCCTGACCAGCTCGAAGCCGATCGCTATGCCCTGCTGGGCGCTGTCTGGTACTGGACGACTCAGCGCCCGCTGAACGACCTGGCCGATGCCCGCGACATCGTCGGCGCCACCCGTGCGATCAACGGCGGCACGAACGGTCTTCCGGACCGGCAGCTGCGATATCAGCGGTGCCTGGCGCTCGGGTCCGCACTACTACCCACTACAGGGGGTTTCCTCATGGCACTGTCCGAAGCCGAACAGCGGCAGCTGTTCGAGGCGATCTGCAAGCCGCAGAAGTCGCTGGTCGAAGCGGAGTTCCTCGGCGGTCAGCCGCCGGCCGAACTCGACGCCGCGACGTTCGCGCGCACCGCGGACTACCAGGCATTCCACGCCGCCAGGCTGGCCGAGAAGTCCGTGAGCCTGGTCGAGAAGCTGACCGAGCGGGTCGCCCAGCTCGAGCAGCGTCTGGCGAACGGAGGCAAGTGATGCTGCAGAAGATCTCGACGACCTGGCCGGCGATCCGGCAGGTCATCTACTCCGCCGCGGCCGCGATCTTCGGCGCCCTGACACTGCTCGGGGTGTTCACCGACGCCGACGTGACGACCTACCTCGGACACACCGCCACGGTCCTGACCGGCATCGGCACCCTGGTCTACATCCTGGCTGGGCTCTACACCCCGAAGCCGAAGGGCGCGCAGCCGCCCACGATCGGTGACGGCACCGACACCCCGGTCAACTACCAGACAGAGACGGTACGGCCGGGAGCCGGTGACGTCGTCACCGAGACGATCCGCGTCGCCACCGAGCGGGCACAGCAGCTCGCCCCCAGCGTCGGACAGTTGCGCGCCGACCTCGAACGCCGACTCAAGGGGTAACGCGTGCTGCTCGAGCTTCTTTCGCCCGAGCGGATCCAGCAGTTCGGAATCGCAGCCACGAGCATTCTCGGCGTGTGGCTCGGCCGGCAGTCCTCGAAGGTGAAGAAGCTCCAGGCACGGCTCGACGAGCTCGAAGCGCAGTCCGAAAAGGATCGGAATCTCATCTCGAAGGCCGTGCGCTACATACGAGAACTGCTCTGGCATATCCGGACGCAAGATCTGCTATTGCGGCAACACGCCCCGGCCGTTCAGATCCCCGACCCGCCGGAGGTCCCCGACGAACTCAAAGAGGAGGTCTGAGTTATGGGAACCCTGCAGCCCGCGAAGTACGGGAAGGTCATCGGCCGCCTGATGGCGATCGTCGGTGACGGACCCGACGAGGACGAGTATCCCGTCGCCGGTGGATTCCCGGACGCGCGCCCGCTCGCCGGGACGGTGACCTTCACTCCGCGGGTCGGAACCATCCTCGTCGCCGGCGCGCAACCGGACCCTGTGACTGCGTTCGCCCATCCGGTCACCGCCCAGCTCGACGAGAACGGGTACCTCACTCTCAACGGGAAGAGGGGCGTGTTCCTGCTCTGCCCCAGCGCGGAGACGAACCCCAGCTTCTTCACCTACTCGGTGCGCTACAACGTCACCCTCGACCAGCGCCCGGTCTCGACACCGGCGTTCGACATCGAGCTCGTCGAGTACGTGCCGGGACCGGACCCCGATGATCCCGACGAGGGTTCGACCGCGGTCAACCTCACATTGATGACCCCGGCGCAGCCGTCGGCGGGCACACCGGTGGTGCGTGGCCCGAAGGGCGACAGCGTCACCGATATCGCCCTCTCGCCGGACGGCACCGCGCTGGTGTTCACGATCGCACGAGCGAACGGCGACGAGGAGCGCACCGTCCCGGTGCCAGCGCTGCCGATCATGTCCGACGTGGAGGCGTTCGCGGCGATCGCTGGCGCGGGTGCGACGACCGCGACGGAGATGGCGGAGGACGCGGCCGACTTCGCGGCTGCCGCGGCGGCATCGGCGGCCGAGGCGGCCGGGTACGTCGGTGGCGTGGCGGACAACACGATCACCTCGGCGAAGATCATCGACGGGGCGATCATGGACGTCGATATCAACGCCGCGGCCGGGATCGCCCAGTCGAAGATTGCTGGGCTCGTCGATGATCTCGCCGGGAAGGCGCCGTCGTCGCACACGCACACGGCGGCGCAGATCTCCGACGCGACAACCGTCGGGCGCGGCGTGCTCACCGCCGCGACGGCTGGCGACGCTCGGACGGCGATCGGCGCCGGCACGTCGAGCCTGACGCTCGGCACGACCGGGACGACGGCGTGCGCCGGGAACGACGCTCGGCTCTCCGATCAGCGCGTGCCGACGGACAGCTCCGTGACGAGCGCGAAGATCGCCGACGGGGCGATAGTCGACGGAGACATCTCGCCGACGGCCGGGATCGCGCTCTCGAAGCTCGCGACCGGACGCGTCGCCGGATCCGACAACGCCGGCGCCCGGACGCTGACGATCTGGGTCGGCACCGAGGCGCAGTACACCGCGATCGGAACGAAGGACGCGAACACGCTCTACTTCAGGACCGCGTGATGGCGGGCCTCGCATGGGCTGCGACGGCGATCGCGAAGGTCGCTCTCGGTGCCGTCGCGATCGAGAAGATCAGTCTCGGCGCCGCGCTCGTCTGGCAGGCTGTGACGTTCCTGCCGTCCGGCATGACGAAGAACGGGACGCAGAACTTCACGACGTCGTGGGCGCTGCTCACCGGGTGGACGGCGAACACCGGCACCTACCCGGGATCGACGGTCGTGTCGAATGCGCTGCAGGCGCAGGGCGGAAAGACGGGCGCGACAATCTCGGTTTCCCTGCCCTACACCGGATCGTTCACCAATCCGCACACGGCACGCATTCTGTTGAACGGGGCCGTGATAGCGACCGGAACACCGAACGGTGCGGCGTCGGGAACGATGACCGCGACCGCCTCGGATGTCACGCTCGCCGACGGCGACGACGTCACGGTCGAAGTCATGGTCGACACATACGCGGACGGCTCCGTCTCCGCCGGCGGCACCGTGACCATCACGTAGGAGGAAGATCCAATGACTTCGCCGAACCCTCTGGTCGAGCAGCTCGTCGCGCGTATCGGCGCACTCGGCTTCGGCGCCCCGCCGTCCGTGCCGGACGGTGCGATCACGCTCGCGAAGCTGGCACCCGACGTCACCGCGCAACTCGGCGCCGGAGGTGGAGGGTCGGTCACCGTCGACCCGGACGACCCCGACTATCTGACCGCGACCGGCGGCACCATCGCTCCGGATCCGTCCGATCCCGACTACCTCACCTTCACGTAGGAGGCCACCGTGACCACACCCTCGCAGCCGCGCTGGCCCAACCCGGGCTCGGACGGGCGACTCAAGGAGAAGCACCTGCCCGCGCACCTCGGGCAAACGAACCTGAATGCCACTTATGGGCTCCAGGCGAAGACGACCGGGCCCGTACAGGACGCACTAGACGCTGGCGCAGTGGGCGGCCTTCCAGTGTTCGTTACGCCGGGAACCCATACGGTCACGCGCACCACTTCCGGCGATCGCCGGGCGCTGGCGAGCGCGGCTGGAACCCGGATCTCCGGCCTCGGAACATCCTCAATCGTCAGGCTCGATACGTCTGAGGCGCCGCAGGCCAGTCTCAGCCACTTTCTGCTCCTAGGCAGCACTGTCGACGGTGTAAGCGACGTGACTGTCGAGAAGATCCGTGCCGAGATCAATCAGCGGCAGATCAACCGGTGGTCCCGGATCGTGTCGCGCCAGGTGGCTTCGGACAACTCCTACTGCACAGTGTTCACCCTGGGGGACCACTACCTCACGGTGGGCGACTCCATCGAGATTGCGAACGCCGAACTCGCGGCCCTGAACGGGATCAAGACGGTCAGCGAGGTCCTGACCCCCAAGTCCTTCCGCGTCACGGGCGCCTCGTCCTCGAACAAGGCGGTCGTCACGCAGGGGTATGACGCGACGGTTCGTCTGGTCGGTGCTACCGGGTCTATCGACGGAATCACGTCGATTCCGAACAGCCTGTCAACGAAGGCGTCCGAGAACATCTTTGTCCGGGACTGCATCATCAACGGCACGTCGAACGCGGTGAGGGCAACAATTATCCGGGCTGCGGAGAGTGGCGTATTCCACCGAAACTGGCTCGTGCAGAACTGCCGGGGCCGCGACTTCAGCAACAAGGTTGTCGAGTACGGCTTTGTCGACGGCGGCAAAGTGATCGACTCCCAATTCTCGGGCTGCGCCGACGGTCTCCAAGCGATCTTCTGGTCTCGCAACATCGAGTTTCGGGGCAACCGCATCGGCTACTACCTGAGCGGGATCAACGTCACCTCAGGCTCGCACGACGTCGACATCGTGAACAATCTGGTCGAGGCAGAGGCGGACGCCCCCAAGCTCTTGCGCGGGGCCGCTCTACTCCTGCGGACCGAGAACACGTCCGGCGAGAACTACGTGAGCTACAACGTCCGCTCACGCGGGAACATCTACCGCAACACCGTGACGGACTCGCGGGACGTCCTCGCATTCTCAACACTGAGCGCCGTCGCATCATCCGAGTTCCGCGATCTCTCGTTCGATCATGACACCTTCGACGGAGCTGTTCGGCTGTACGAGCAGGTCACGCCCGCAAAGACGACTATCCGCGGGGTCCGCTTCACGGCGTGCCGGATCAAGACCCTCGTCACGGTGCCGTACGCGACCAGCAAGGTCTACGACGTGGTGTTCCGTGACTGCGACTTCACCGACGATGTGACGGTCAACGCCAGCGACGTGCAGTTCATCGACTGCCGTTTCGCGGGCGGGGTCACCATCTCGGCGGACGCATCGGACATTGTGATGCGCGGGTGCACCTCGGCGACCGCGATCGTGAACAACGGTACCGGCGCGGTGCTCGAGGGCAATCGCGTGCGGCCGACTTACCCCCGCCCGTAACGGCTCACGCGAAGCCCATTACCAACTCGAGTTTTCACGACCATGCAGGTATGGTGGCGAAGCCCCCGAAACGAGGGCGGCCCCGCACCGGTGCTACCAACACCGATCGGGGCCTTGCCACCACACCAGCGCAATGGAGTGATGACCGTGCCCAACCCTACCCTCGAGGCGACCGAAGTCCTCGGAACACCCAAGTTCACCCAGGACGACGTCCTGTTCGCCTCGTTCCTCGCCCGCTACACCGGGCAGACCTTCACCAGCTACAGCCTCGACATCCGACTCTGGCGCGACTGGTGCCGCAGCTACGGACTCGACCCCATCCGCGGAATCCAACGCGCCCACATCGAACTGTTCGCCCGCCACCTCGAAATCGAGCGCAACAACAAACCCTCCACCGTGCACCGCCGCCTGTGCTGCCTGCGCACCTTCTTCTGGCTCATGCAAGAAGACGGCATCATCGACAAGTCCCCGGCGGTCAACGTGAAGATGCCCCGCTGGCAGATCGACATGACCAAGAAGGTCGGGCTCGAACGCAAGGACTACATGGCGCTGATGGCCGCGGCCCGCGAATCCTCACCGGCCGACGAAGTCCTCATCGCTCTGATGGGGCAGCTCGGGTTGCGGGTATCCGAGGCGTGCGGGCTGGACATCAAAGACTTCCAGGACACCGTGCTGGGGCATCGGGTGGTGCGGTTCGTCGGCAAGAACACCAAGGCCGCATCGATCCCGATTCCGGTGCCGGTGCTGCGATCGATGGAACGCGCCGCCGGCGGCCGCACGTCGGGCCCGCTGATCCTGCGCCGCGACGGGAGTCGTATGACGCGCCGGTCTGCGGATCGGGTGGTCAAGCGGATCGCTCGTCAGGCTGGTCTGCCGTCGATCTCGTGCCACACCTTGCGGCACACGTTCGTGGTGTCGGCGCTCGATTCGAATGTGCCGTTGCGTGAGGTGCAGATAGCGGCCCGTCATGCCGACATTCGACAGACGTTGGCGTACGACCGGGGACGGTCGAGCCTCGACCGGCATGCCGCGTACGTGGTGTCCGCGTACATGGGGCAATAGACACAGGCAACCCGCTTCTATCGGCGGACACACACGAAGCGCCCCACGACCCAGGGATGGGTACGTGGGGCGCTTTTCGTGTATGCGGGGAAGGGGCGGGCGTAATGCTTCCCGGACACCGCGACTTCGGTGGCCCACCACACCCGCCGGTGTCGAGTCTAGGCGGCGGTCTGCCAGCGGCGGATGGTGCGTTCGGTGACCCCGACCATCTCGGCGGCTTGGCGTTGGGTCATGCCGGCGGCGATCGCTTCGAGGGCTCTGGTGCGTCGGTCGTCGCCTGGTTCGTCCGGCGCCGGGGTGGGCTCGCCGGCGACCGGTTCCGGATCCGGTTCGGGTGTGGGGATCGGGGCGGGATCATCATGACAATCAACGAGCTCGAACGGCTCCAGAACGTCCGGTTCTGTCACGTGACCAATCGGTGTAGGGGTGTGGAGTAGCCGAACCGTCAGGTGGGTGGCGACCAGATGGGCGAGCGGGGGCGTAGCGGCGATCGCAGCGGACAGCCCGACCGCCAGGGCGCCGGGGGCGAGCACGGCGTGGGTGACGTTCCCGGCGAGGGAGCCGAGCGAGGCCACCGACAGGATCGCCCACGGGTAGGCCCGGCGGTGCGGGTCGGCGTAGACGGAGAGGGTGGCGACGACGATCAGGCCGTCGACGACGACGGCCCACGCTTTGGATTCCCAGTGTCCCCAGCCGGCCCAGGAGGCGAGGGTGGACAGGGCGACGAAGGACAAGGCGAGGGCGAGGGCGGCGATGGTCGCGGACGTGGTGACGGCGATCCATCGCGCTGGGGTGCGCGTGGTCATGGTGGGTGGTTCCTTGCTGGTCGGGCGCCTGGCAGGGCGCTTTCGATCTTGACGACACTCTACCGCGGTGCTGCCATGGGGTGTATGCGGCGGGAACCGGATGGGCACATGTTGGCGAGGTTGCCGGCGCGGTGGCGGCACAAGATCCGGCGGGACCGGGCGGGGTGTTGGATCTGGGGCGGTGCGGTCGGGACCCGCGGGTACGGGATGGTGCGCCACGAGCGGCGGACGCAGACGATCCACCGGGTGGTCTATCGCGAGCTTGTCGGGGAGATCCCGGAGGGGTTTGAGATCGATCACACGTGCACGGAGAAGCTGTGCGCCAATCCGCGGCACTTGGAGGCGATCGCTCCGGCCGAGCATCACCGGAGGACGAGGGAGAGGGCGAACGAGCGGTGTAGAAGACGCGAGGAGAGGCGCCGCATTGCCCGTCTGAGCGATGTTTGCACTTCGGTTTACCCCGAGAGCCGGGCGACGCTCTCAGGAGCGCTCAGCGGGCCGGATTTCCCGGTCGCGGAAATTGGGCATCAAATGAGACTCTTCGCAGGTTGACCTACGGATTGGAGGATTGAACCTTGCGCTCAGGCAGTTGTCTGTCAAATGGAGCCGATGACGGGAATCGAACCCGCGTATTCAGCTTGGGAAGCTGATGTTCTACCATTGAACTACATCGGCACGCTGGGCTTTTGCCGATTTCTCGGCTCCGTCCACGCTCGTCGCACACTGTAGCAGACTCCGCACGGACGACGTCACATCCACCCCGGAGCGTTCCGTTTCGAGGGGGAGGTTGTTGCGGCAAACGCCGAGTGGAGGCCTCCGGAACCACCCCCTCGTCGCCGGAACCTCCCGCTCGCACCCGCCGCGACAGCGGCGCGTCGCACCCCCACACTGGGAGCATGAAGGCCACGGGGGAGCGGTCCGAGGCGTCCGAGCTGGCTCGGCTGCTGCTGGACGAGGTGGGCGCGGCGACCGGGGGCGTGCAGGCGATGCACCGCAGCATCTCCGACCGGGTGTTCGGGGCGGTCGCACTGGGCGTCGGGACGCCGGCGCTCGCGGTGAAGGCCGCGCACGACGCGATCGCCGACGGGGTCTATTCCGCGATCAGGGGTGCCGCCGCGGCGACGGGGAAGCTGGCCGCGCTCGGGCTCGCGGAGTCCACCGGCGACCGGTTGCCGTCGGAGAGCGTCCGCGGGGCGATGGCGATCGCCGCGGTCGAGGGCCTCATCGGCGACGTCCTCGAGGCCGAGGGCTCACCGCTGGCGCTGCCGATGTCGGTGCGGGTGGACAGCCGGGCCGTGCCGCTCACGACCGAGGGCCTCGCCCGCGCGTTCCCGCCCGCGACGGGCCGCGTGGTGGTGTTCGTCCACGGTCTGATGGAGACCGAGACGACGTGGCGGTTCGGCGGCCGTCGTACCTACGGCGAACGACTCGTCGACGATCTCGGCTGCACGTCCGTGTTCGTCCGCTACAACACGGGCCGGCGCATCTCCGCGAACGGTCGGGAGCTGTCGGCGCTGCTCGACGCGCTCGTGCGGGCGTGGCCGCGCAAGGTCGAGCAGCTCGCGTTGATCGGCCATTCCATGGGTGGGCTCGTCGCGCGCAGCGCCTGCTTCTACGGCACCGAGACCGATGCGGCGTGGACTCATCTTGTGCGCCATGTCGTTTCGCTCGGATCCCCGCATCTGGGGGCGCCGCTCGAGCAGGCGGTGCACTACGCGAGCGCCGCGCTCGTCGCGGTCCCGGAGCTGCGGCCGTTCGGGACGCTGCTGCGACGGCGCAGCGCCGGCATCCGCGACCTGAACCAGGGCGCCGTGGTGGACGAGGACTGGTCCGGTCGCGGCATCGACGACCTGCGCCGCGCCGTGTGCCGGGAGGTGCCCCTGTTGGACGGGGCGATGCACTGCTTCGTGTCGGCGACCCTGACGCGCAGCCCGGCTCATCCGCTGGGGCGGTTGCTCGGGGACGGACTCGTCCTGGTGCCGAGCGCGTCGGGGCACGGCCGGACCCGGCGCATCGGCTTCCGCATGGAGGACGGCATGCACCGGGCGCCGGCGCACCATCTGACGCTGCTCAACGACGACGAGGTCTACCGGCAGCTGCTGATGTGGCTGCGCACCGGCCCCGGAGGGCCTAGACCAGCGGACGGCCCGTCCGGATCCGCCGGCGCAGATCGGCCATGAGCAGCCGGTAGGGGGCTTCGCGCAGCGCCACCGGGAGCCGCGAGTTGACCGCCCCGAGGGTGCGCATGAGCCGGTCGAAGCGGCGCTGGTCGCGCGGGCTCCACGGCAGCCGCATCCGGTCGCGGAACATCGGCGGCAGGAAGCCGGTGGTGAGGAACAGGTTGAGCCGGCCGAACAGCAGCGACATCGGGCGGGGCAGGAACCGCATGGCGGCGATGGCGTAGAGGTGGTCGCGCACGACGTCGTCGATGTCGACCTTGGCGAGCGCTTCGTTCCAGTACTCCTCGAACGCCTCGCGGTCGATCGGCCACATGTCGGGCTCGACCTGCAGGGTGGTGCCGAAGGTGGCGCCCTTGCGGTAGTACCACTCGACGGCCTCGGCCGGGATCGGTCCGTAGAGCGCGTGGTGCACGTCCTCGAAGCCGCGGTAGATGCACGCGGCCACCCACAGCTGCAGTTCGGGGTCGAAGGCGTTGTATTCGACCGGGCTCGCCTCGGTGGAGCGGATGTGGCGGTGGGCGGTGTTGACGGCGCGCCGGAAGAGTTGCTTCTCCTCGTCGGTGCCGGTGGCCGCGACCGCCAGGTAGGTGAGGGTGGTGCGGGTGCGTTTGATCGGATGGTCGAACAGCCGGCCGGAGGCGACACGGCTCTCGACGACGCCGTAGCCGACGCCGGGGTGGGACAGCTGCATGATGACGTTCGCCGCGCCGGCCATGAGGCCGAGGCCGTCCATGACGTCGTCGAACTCGGCAGGCTTCTCGAGGGTGGTCACGAGGTCGATCCCTTCGTCCGTCCTATATGTGAACACGAATGTAGTCACATATATGATCGGGGTAAAGAGCTCTCCTGAGAAGATGGACGGATGGTGACAGGACGGCTCTACGGGGGACGCGGGGGAGAACAGCGGCAGGCGGAACGGCGGGCGCAGCTCATCGAGGCCGGGCTCGACATCCTCGGCGGACCCGACGGCGATCACACCCTGTCCGTCCGCGGCGTGTGCAAGCGCACCGGCCTGGCCTCACGCTACTTCTACGAGAACTTCCCCGACCGCGACGAACTCACCGTCGCCGTGTACGACCACGTGATCCAGCGGATCGCCGAGAGCACCCTGCGCGCGGTCACGGAGGCACCGCGCGACGAACGGTCGGTGGTCCGGGCCGGCGTGGAGAACATCGTCCGCGAGGTCGCCGAGGACCCGCGCATGGGCCGGCTGATCTTCTCCGTCAGCCAGGCCAACCCCCAGCTGGTGAGCCGGCGACTCGAGTCGTCGCGCATGTTCGCCGGGCTGGTGACGGCGCAGGCGGTGGACTTCTTCGAGGTGAGCTCGACGCCCCGGCTCGACCTCGCGGCGCACTTCGTCGTCGGCGGCCTCGCACAGGTGCTGACGGCGTGGCTCGAGGGCGACAGCCCGCTGAGCCAGGACGAGGTGATCGAGGCCTGCACCGATTTTCTGCTCACGATGTCGTCGCAGGCCCGCTGACGCGACCGGCGGCGACGGACATCCGGCGCGGCTGACAACCTCGAGCGCTCTCGGAGCCGCCCTGTGCGGGTTGTTAGCCTCTACCTCGTGCTGCTCTCCGATCGCGACATCCGCGCCGAGGTCGCCTCCGGGCGTCTCGGCATCGACCCCTTCGATGCGGCGATGGTGCAGCCGTCGAGCGTGGACGTACGGCTCGACAGCCTGTTCCGCGTCTTCAACAACACCCGCTACACGCACATCGACCCCGCGCAGCGCCAGGACGAGCTCACCTCGCTGGTGCAGGCCCCGCCCGGGGAGCCGTTCGTGCTGCACCCGGGCGAGTTCGTGCTCGGCTCGACGATGGAGACGTGCAGCCTGCCCGACGACCTCGCCGGCCGGCTCGAGGGCAAGTCGTCGCTCGGCCGCCTCGGGCTGCTCACCCACTCCACGGCCGGGTTCATCGACCCGGGCTTCAGCGGGCACATCACCCTCGAGCTCTCCAACGTCGCCAACCTGCCGATCACGCTGTGGCCGGGGATGAAGATCGGGCAGTTGTGCCTGTTCCGGCTGACCAGCCCGGCCGAGCACCCCTACGGCAGCGCCGCCGTCGGGTCGAAGTACCAGGGCCAGCGCGGCCCGACGCCGTCGAAGGCGTATCTCAACTTCGTGCGCGAACACCCCGACGCCCGCCCGAGCTGACCGGGCGGTTGTCGCGTCGAAGGGGCGGTTGCTGCGCCGGCCTCTCGGCGTTCGCCGCAACAGGCGCCCCCTCGACACGAGATCCTCCCGTTCAGCCGCCACTTCACAGTCCGGACCGCGATTTCCTGCCAGCGTTCGCACGGTGCCCGGCATAGTGTGAACGGGACAGGGGAGCCGGGTGCGTCCGTCCCGCGAACAGTTCGTCGATGCGGCACTGCGGTGCAGGAGGAGGCGGCCATGTACGGGTGCGAACGGATCGTCCCGGGCGGCGGACGCGGCCTCGGGGGTGTGCGATGACCGCAGCCCCGCATCCGGACGTCGCCGACCTCGTCCTCGCCGGCGGCGGGGTGAAGGGCATCGGCCTCGCCGGTGCCGTCGTGGCTCTGGCCGACGCCGGATACCGGCTCAACCGGGTGTCGGGCACGTCCGCGGGGGCGGTGGTCGGCGCCATCGTCGCGGCCGGATCGAAGGCCGGATGGACGGGCGAGCAGATGCGCGACGCCGTCTTCGGGATCAGGTACCGCAAGTTCCTCGACCCGGGGCCCGTCGAACGGATTCCCCTGCTGGGTCCCGCATTCGGGGTGCTCCGGGGGTCGGGGATCTACCAGGGCGACTACGCGCACGCCTGGATCCGGGACACGCTGAAGGACCTGGGCGTCAGCACCTTCGGGGATCTGCGGATGGAGGACGACGACATCCCGGAGGAGCGACGGTACCGGCTGGTGGTCACCGTCACGGACATCACGCGGGGCCTGCTGGTCCGGCTGCCGTGGGACTACCGGTCGGTCTACGGCCTCGATCCCGACGAGCAGTCGGTGGCCGACGCGGTGCGCGCGTCCATGTCGATCCCGTTCTATTTCCGGCCCGCGACGCTCACCGCCACGTCCGGGTTGACGTCGACACTGGTCGACGGCGGGCTACTGTCGAACTTCCCGATCGACTCGCTCGACCGGATCGACACCGAGCAACCCCGCTGGCCCACCTTCGGCGTCACCGTGCTGCCGAACCTGCCCGCCGACAACGACAAGGTCCTCCCACCGCTGCGGCTGCTGCGTCCGTTCTCGGCCCTCGGCGACTCCCCGGAGCTGATCGAGGGCATCGTCACCACCGTGCTCGTCGGCCGCGACCAGGCCCACCTCAACCAGCTGTGGGTCAGCGCCCGCACGATCCGGGTCGACTCGACCGAGGTGGGGGTCCTCGACTTCCACCTCGACAAGTCCGAGATCGAGGCACAGTTCGCCAAGGGGTACGAGGCGGCGCAGGGGTTCCTGTCGACCTGGAACTGGGTGGAGTACGTCAAGCGCTACCGTTCCCACGGAAAGAGATGGTGATCCCATGACGGCGCCCGCGGACAGGATCGAATCACTCTTCGCTGCAACGAAGATCGGCGCCCTCGTCACGCTGAAGCGGGACGGGCGGCCGCAGCTCTCCAACATCGTGTACCACTACGACCCCGGCGCCCGGACGTTCTCGGTCTCCATCACCGACGGGCGGGCCAAGACCGCGAACATGCGCCGCGACCCGCGCGTGAGCCTGTATGTCAGCGCCGCCGACGGCTGGGCGTACGCGGTCGCGGAGGGCACCGCCGAACTGTCGCCCGTCGCGAAGGACCCGCACGACGACACCGTCGAGGAACTCGTCGCCCTGTATCGGGCGGTGCAGGGCGAACACCCGGACTGGGACGAGTTCCGGGACGCGATGGTCGCCGACCGCCGGCTCGTGCTGACGATGCGGGTCGAACGGTTCTACGGGATGGCCGGACCGACCGGCTGATCCGGACGAAGGGGGGAAGGCGATGCCGCGTGCGTCGACAACAGAATTCGCAGCCTCCACTGCGGGGAGGCAGTTCCTCCGCGCCTACGATGCCGTGCTCGCGAAGTGGCCGGCGGACGTCGGCGCAGTGACGGTCGAATCGGAATTCGGCACAACGCATATCAACGTCTGCGGCCGCGAGGACGCGCCGCCGGTCCTCCTGCTGCCCGGAGGGGGAGCGACGTCGACGGTGTGGTTCGCCAACGCCGCCGCGCTCGCCACCCGGTACCGGGTCCTGGCGGTGGATCCGATCGGTGACGTGGGACGGAGTGTCGCGCACGGAAAGCCGATGCGCAGCGTGGACGATCTGCTGTCGTGGCTCGACGGCATCGCGGCGACGCTCGGCCTGTCCTCGTTCCGGCTGGCCGGCCACTCGTACGGGGCGATGATCGCGCTCGCCTACACGCTCGAACGCCCCGAGCGGATCTCGAACATGGTGTTGCTCGATCCGAATTCGTGCTTCGCCGGGATGCGCGCACAGTACCTCGCCCGCGCGATCCCCCTGCTGCTCCGGCCGAGCGACCACCGCCAGCGCAGCTTCCTCGCGTGGGAGGCCGGCGGCCGGCCCCTCGACGCGGACTGGCTGAACCTCGCCGCCCAGGGCGCCGAGCACTTCCCGACGGCGAAGCTGGTCGTCCCGAAACGACCCGCACGTCCCACCCTCGCCGGGCTCGGGGTCGACACGACGGTGATTCTCGCGGCCGGCAGCAAGATCCACGACAGCGCGCGGGTGGCGGCCGCGGTCGCGGCGACGAGCTCGCGGCTGCGGCCGGTGATCGTCGAGGGAGCAACGCACCACACGATGCCCATGGTCCCGGCCGCGGAGGTGAATTCCACCCTCCTCGGCGCGCTCGGCTGACCACCTGTTCCCGCACGGTCTCGTTCAGTGGGAACGGCGATGTGCGGCATGTCACAAGCCCCTACGTTCGGTCGGTAACAGGCCGTGCGCATCGACGTCCGTCCTGAAATCGACTGTGCGCGCGAGCGCTTCGAGGAAGGGGCGAGATGCCGGTCGCAACGGGCAGGTTTTCCATCCGGCGGTGGACGGCCGCCCTCGGGACGTGCGCGGTGCTGGCGGCCGCGTGCGGCTCCGAGGTGTCCGAGCACTCGGGTGTCGCCGACCCGACGATCCCCCTGCGCTACGCGACGGTCTTCGGCGCGTCCTCCTTCGACCCGCACAAGACCAAGATCACCAGTGACGCCACGATGCTCAACCTGGTCTACGACCGGCTCGTGCACCGCGACGTCGACGCGCAACCCGTCCCCGGCCTGGCCGAATCGTGGGAGCTGACGGACGAGTCCCTCACCCTGCATCTGCGCGAGGGGGTGAGCTTCGCCGACGGTTCCCCCGTGGACGCGGCCGCCGTCCGGGCCAACCTGAACCGCGCCCTCGAACCGGACTCGGTGACCGCACCGATGCTCGCCGGGGTCACCGGCATCACGACCCCCGACGATCGCACCGTCGTGCTCGCGCTGGACCGGCCCGGCGCCCAGCTCGTCCTCGCGCTGTCCGACCTGGCCGGGATGATCGTCGACCCCGACGCATTCGGAACCCCGGAGAAGAACGCCGCGCTGGCGCTCACCCCGGCCGGTGCCGGCCGCTACACGGTCACCCGCGCGCAGCCGGGCGCCGAGTACGAGTTCGCCGCGCGGCCCGGCTACTGGGATCCCGACGCGGTCCGCACCGACAGCGTGGTGTGGACCGTGATGACCGATCCGCAGGCCCGGCTCAACGCCGTGTCCTCCGGAGACCTGGACGCCGCCATCACCACGCCACTGACCATCGATGCCGCCGAGCAGCAGGGCCTTCGGGTCGAGGCGGCGCTGCGGCTCGACCACATGGCCGTCAACCTCAACCGGTCGCGCGGGGAGTTCGGCAAGCTGGAGGTGCGGCAGGCGCTGGCGTACGCGATCGACCGGCAGTCCATCGCCGACACTGCGATGGAGGGCCACGCCGAGGCCGCGACGCAGAACTTCCCGAAGGACTACTTCGCCTACGAGCCCGACCTGGCCGGAGCCTACCCGTACGACCCCGACAGGGCGCGGGAGCTCCTGGCACAGGCGGGACTGCCGAACGGGTTCTCCTTCACTGCGATCCTGCTCAACCTGCCCGAGAACGTGCAGGTGGCCCAGATCGTGCAGCAACAGCTCGCCGAGGTCGGCATCGACATGCAGTTGAAGCCGATGCCGCCGTCCGAAGCCTCCCCGACGTTCAACCGCGGGGACGCCGACGCCGTCGTCACCACCTTCACCGGCCGGTCCGATCCCGCCCTGCTGTTCTCCTCGCTGTACGGGGCGGAGTCGCCACAGAACCCGTCCCGCAGCACGGCCCCCGGATTCCAGGAGGCCCTGGATGCGGCCAACCGCGAGTCCGATCCGCAGGCGCGCGCCGGCAAGCTCGGCAACGTGTCGAAGCTGGTCAGCGACAACGCGCTCGCGATCCCGCTGGTGTTCTTCGAGCTCGGCTCCACCCTGACCGATCAGGTCGTGGGCTACGAACCCACCCTGCTCGTCGACGAGTGGCGCGGCGTCGGCGTCGCCACCCCGTGAACCCCTCGACGACCCGAACCCCCCCGAGGAATCTGATGTTTCACAGATCGATGAAGGCCGCCCTGTCCGTGCTCGCCGTCGCCGTCGCGGTGGCCGGGTGCGGCAGTTCCGCGGCGACGGACGCCGCGCAGACCGTCGACCCGAACGCGACATTGCGCTATGCCACCACCTACGGTGCGTCGTCGTTCGACCCGCACAAGACGAGGATCACCAGCGACTCGATCATGCTCAACCTGGTCTACGACCGGTTGGTGCACCGTGATCGGGACGCGAATCCGATTCCCGGGCTGGCCGAATCGTGGGAGTTCGCCGACGACGGGTCCACCCTGACGCTGCGCCTGCGGCAGGACGTGACGTTCTCCGACGGCACCCCGTTCGACGCCTCCGCGGTGGTGGCCAACCTCGAACGGGCGATGCAGCCCGACTCGATCACCGCCGCCATGCTCGCCGGCGTCGCCGCCGTCGAGGCCCCCGACCCGCAGACCGTGGTCCTGCGACTCGACGGCCCGGGCGGGCAACTCGTGCTCACCCTCCCCGATCTGCCCGGAATGATGTTGAACCCCAACGCGTTCGGCACCCCCGACAAGGACGCCGCCCTGGTGCTGACCCCCGCCGGCACCGGACGCTACACCGTCGCGCACGCACAGCCCGGTGCGCAGTACGAGTTCGTCGCCCGGGACGGCTACTGGGATCCGGAGGCGGTGCAGGCCCGCGCCTTCGAGTGGATCGTGATGACCGATCCGCAGACCCGGGTGAGCGCGGTGGCCTCCGGTCAGCTCGACGCCGCGATCGCCACCCCGCTGTCCGTCGACCCGGCCGAACAACAGGGCCTCGAGTCGCACGTGCAGACCACCCTCAACAACTACGTGCTCAACCTCAACCGGACCCGCAGCGAGTTCGGGAACCTCGAAGTGCGGCAGGCACTCGCCCACGCCGTCGACCGGGAGGCCGTCGTCGAGACCGCACTCGAAGGACACGGCGAGGCCGCCAGCCAGAACTTCCCCTCCGGGTACTTCGCGCACAACGCCGCCCTCGACGGCCAGTACGCGTTCGACCCCGAACGCGCGAAGGCCCTGCTCGCACAGGCCGGTGTGCCGAACGGATTCTCGTTCGTCGCCGGCGCGTCGAACCTGCCGGAGAACCAGCTCATCGCGCAGATCATGCAGGAACAGCTGGCGCGGGTGGGGATCACGATGGAGATCCGGTCGATGACGCCGACCGACCTCAATCCCGCATTCAACCGCGGCGAGCTCGACGCCATCCTCACCACCCTGACCGGTCGCGCCGAACCGTCGCTGCTGCTGACCTCGTACTACGGGCAGGACTCGCCGCAGAACCCGTCGCACGACGATATCCCCGGCTTCCGGGCGGCGATGGAAGCAGCCAACCGGGCCACCGATCCCGGCGAACGTGCCGCCCTGCTCGGGGAGGTGAACGCGGTGGTGATGGATCACGCCGCGATGTTGCCCGTCGCGTTCGCCGACCTGGGTGCGATCACCTCCGGCACCGTCGTCGGCTACGAGCCGAGCCGGGTGCTCGACGAGTGGCGCGGCGTCGGGGTGGCCGCGCCGTAACACCCGTCTTCCTCCCACCCCGCGTCCCGTCTCCATCCCACGCCGAAAATCGGAGAACATCATGGCCCGTCGTACGAGACTCGCCCTGGGCGCCGCGCTGGCCGTCGCGCTCCTCGCCGGGTGCGGGTCCGCCGGCACCGCGACGTCGGACGCCGTCGATCCCCAGGCGACGCTGCGGTACGCCACCACCTACGGGGCGTCGTCCTTCGATCCGCACAAGACCCGGGTCGCGCAGGACAACATCATGCTGACCCAGGTGTACGACCGGCTGGTGCACCGCGACCCGGACGCGAACCCGATTCCGGGACTGGCCGAGTCGTGGGAGTTCTCCGACGACGGCCGCACCCTCACCTTCCACCTGCGGGAGGGGCTGCAGTTCCAGGACGGCACCCCGCTGGACGCACAGGCGGTCAAGGCCAACCTCGAACGCGCCCAGGAGCCGGACTCGATCACCACGACGATGCTCGCTCCGGTCGAGGCGATCGAGACCCCCGACCCCACCACGGTGGTGCTGCGGTTGACCGGACCCGGCACACAACTCGTCCTGACCCTGTCCGATCTGCCCGGAATGATGGTCAGCCCGAATGCGTTCGGCACGCCGGAGAAGGACGCCGCCCTGGTGCTGCGACCCGTCGGCGCGGGCCGGTACATCGTCGCCGACGCCCAGCCCGGCGCATCGTACGACTTCGTGGCCTGGGACGGCTACTGGGATCCGGAGTCGGTGACCGCCGGACGCTTCGAATGGGAGGTCGTCACCGACCCACAGACCCGCATCAACGCGATGGCGTCGGGCGAACTCGACATCGCGATGGCCACGCCGCTCTCGATCGACCCCGCCGCCGCACAGGGCCTGGACTCGCAGGTGCAGACCAGCCTGAACCACTACGTCCTGCACTTCAACCGCACCCGAAGCGAATTCGGCAATGTCGACGTGCGCCGGGCGCTGAGCACCGCGATCGACCGGCAGGCTCTTGTCGACTCCGCCCTCGAAGGTCACGGCGAGGCGGCCAGCCAGAACTTCCCGCAGGGCTACTTCGCCTACAACCCGGAACTGGCCGACCGCTACGCCTACGAGGAGCGGGCCGCCCGCGAGATGCTCGCGGCCGCCGGCCTGCCCGACGGGTTCACGTTCACCGCCGGGGTGATGAACCTGCCCGAGAACGAGCGGATCGCGCAGATCGTCCAGCAGCAGCTCGACGCGATCGGGGTCACCATGCAGATCCGCCTGCTCAGCCCGGCCGAGATGTCACCGGTCTTCAACCGGGGGGAGCTCGACGCCGTGCTCACCACCTTCTCCGGACGCGCCGATCCGTCGCTGCTGCTGGCCACCTACTTCGCCCCGGATTCGCCGCAGAACCCGTCGCACGACGTCACTCCCGGCTTCGCGGAGGCCCTGGCCGCCGCGAACGCCGAACCGGACCAGCAGACCCGGGGACGGCTCATCGGCGACGTCTCCGCCACGGTCGTGGACCAGGCACTGATGATCCCCCTGGCCTTCGCCGACCTCGGCGCCACCCTCACCGACCGGGTCGTCGGATACCAGCCGTACCGCGCATTGGACGAATGGGGAGGGATCGGCCTCACGGCCGCCGAATGACCGCTGCGGCAGCGCCCCGAGCGACACCTCGAGAGATGTAAAGGACCGGCAGGATGCTTCGATTGATCGGCCAACGGCTGCTCGCGGTGCTACCGCTGCTGCTGATCGCCACCGCCATCACGTTCGGCCTGATATTCCTGATCCCGGGCGATCCCGCCCATCGGATCGCCGGGGAGAGCGCGACACCGCAGCAGATCGAGGCGGTGCGCGTGGATCTCGGCCTCGACCAGCCCGTCGTCGTGCAGTATCTCGACTTCCTCGGCGGTCTGGCGCGAGGTGACCTGGGGACGAGCTTCACCTATCAGGCCCCCGTGCTCGAGATGATCGTCGACCGGCTGCCGGTGACCGTGTCGTTGACCCTCGTGTCGGTGCTGGTCGCGCTGGCAGTGGGTATTCCGGCCGGCATCATCGGCGGCAGCCGCCCCGGCAGCTGGCAGGACCGGACCACCAGCCTCGGGTCCACGCTGGGCGTCGCGACACCGAACTTCGTGCTCGGTCTCATCCTGGTGCTGGTGTTCTCCCTGCAGTTGAAGGCACTCCCCGCGACCGGGTACACACCGCTCGCAAAGGGGCTGTGGCCGTGGCTCAGCCACCTGCTGCTCCCGGCGATCGCGCTGGGACTGGCTGCCGCGGCCGAGATCGCCCGCCAGTTGCGCAGTTCCATGATCGACGTGATGCAGCAGGACTACGTCCGCACCGCCACGGCCAAGGGGCTGGGGCGACGTGCCGTCCTGTGGAAGCACGCCCTCAAGAATGCGTTCATCCCCACCGCGACGGTGCTCGGCATGCAGATCGCCTTCCTGCTCGGCGGCACGGCGGTCATCGAGTCGGTGTTCGGGCTCAAGGGACTCGGGGACTTCGCCGTGCAGGCGGTGCTGTCCGGCGACCTGCCCGCCATCCAGGGCGTGGTGATCTTCGGTGTCTTCGCGACGGTCGTGATGAGCCTGCTCGTCGACATCTCGTACGGCTACCTCAACCCCCGGACCAGGAGCGCCGCATGAGCGAAACCATCACGCCGCCGAAGACCGTCGAGGATGCGTCCCCGGTTGTCGTCGAATCCCCGCGCCGCCGGTTCCTGCGCCGGTTCCGTGGCCGCCGCGCAGCCGTCGCGGCGGCCGTGTTCCTGACGCTGATCACGGTGCTGGGTCTCGCCGCGCCGCTGATCGCGCCGCATGATCCGCTGGTGCAGGAACTGACGGCGCGCCGGCTGCCGCCGCTGAGCGAGGGCTATCTGCTCGGCACGGACAACCTCGGCCGGGACACGCTGTCGCGGTTGCTCTACGGCGCGCGGGTCGCCGTCTCGGCCGCGGCGATCTCGGTGTCGGTGGGGCTGGCGTTCGGCGTGATCCCAGCGCTGACGGCGGGGTTTCTCGGCGGCCGCTGGGACGCGCTGCTGTCCCGGATCGCCGACGCATTCCTCAGCTTCCCGCCGCTGCTGCTGGCGATGGCGATCGTCGGCGTCATGGGGCCGAATCTCACCAACGCGATGATTGCCATCGGAATCGTCTTCGGGCCCAGGTTCTTCCGCGTGGTGCGCGGCGCGGTGATCGCGGTGCGGGAGAACACCTTCGTTGAGGCGTCCCGCAGCATCGGCACCCCGACCGCGTGTATCGTGCGCAAGCACATTCTTCCGCACACCCTGTCCCCGCTGATCGTGCAGGTCAGTCTCGCCTGCGGCTTCGCCATGCTCGCCGAATCCTCGCTGAGTTTCCTCGGCCTCGGGGTCCAGCCGCCCGACCCGAGTTGGGGGCGGATGCTCGCCGAGGGACGCGAGGCCTGGAACTACACCGCCTGGCCCGTCCTGATTCCCGCCGTCGCCATCGTCCTTGCCGTGCTGGCCTGCAACACCCTCGGTGACGGCATCCGCGATTCGGTGGGCCGCGAGAACCGGAGCGAACGATGATCGAACCACTGCTGAGCGTCGACGGCCTCGGCGTCGAGTTCGCCACCGCGTCCGGCTGGACGCCGGTCCTGCAGGACGTGTCCTTCGACGTCGCGGCCGGCGAACTGGTCGGGCTGGTCGGGGAGTCGGGCTCCGGCAAGTCCGTCACGTGTTCCTCGGTGCTGCGGCTGCTGCCGCCCCGGCAGTCCCGAACGGTCGCCGGCAGCATCCGGTTCCAGGGACGGGACCTGCTGACCATGCCTGCTCGCGAACTGGAGTCCGTGCGCGGCAACGACATCGCCATGATCTTTCAGGAGCCGATGACCAGCCTGAACCCGGTGTTCACGGTCGGTGACCAGATCACCGAGGTGGTGCGCCGGCACCGCCGCATGAGCCGGAAGGACGCCACGGCCCGGGCCGTGGAGGTACTCGACCTCGTCGGAATCCCGAATGCCGCACGCCGGGTCCGGCAGTATCCGCACGAGTTCTCCGGGGGCATGAGGCAGCGGGTGATGATCGCGATGGCCCTGGCATGCGAGCCGAAACTGCTCGTCGCCGACGAACCCACCACCGCGCTCGACGTCACCATCCAGGCACAGGTGCTCGATCTGATCCGCGAGATGGCCGGACGATTCGGCATGGGGGTGCTGTTCGTGACCCACGACCTCGGCGTGGTCGCCGACCTGTGCACGGAGGTGGTGGTGATGTATGCGGGACAGGTGATCGAACGGGCCCGCACCGAGGCGCTCTACGCGGCGCCCCGGCATCCGTACACCGAGGGCCTGCTGCGATCGGTGCCCGACATCGGCGGCCGGACGGACCTGCACACCATCCCCGGCTCACCACCGCCGCCCGGCTCGATCCCCGTCGGCTGCCGGTTCGCACCGCGCTGCGCGCACCGGGCCGACGAGTGCGCGGTCGACGTGCCGCTGCGGCCGGTCGGCGACGACCGCGTATCGCGCTGCGCGCGGGTGACCGATCTGATCCTGGAGGGAACCTCATGACTGTGGACGTCGTCGAATCGGCCGCGAGCGCACCGCTGCTCAGCGTGCGGGGCCTGCGGGTCGAGTTCCCCGTCCGGGGCCGGATGTCGCGTAAGAAGCGGACGATCCGCGCGGTGGACGAGGTCGGCTTCGACATCCGGCCCGGCGAGACCTTCGCCCTGGTCGGGGAATCCGGATCCGGAAAATCCACCACCGCCCGCGGCATCCTGCGGCTGGTCGACGTCGCCGCCGGCTCGGTGGTCCTCGACGGCGTCGACCTCACCACGCTGAACCGGTCGGAACTGCGGGATGCGCGGCGCAACATGCAGATGGTGTTCCAGGACCCGTACTCCTCGCTGGATCCGTCGCGCACGGTCGGGGACGCCATCGCCGAACCGCTCGAGGTGCACACCGACCTGGACGCCGAGGCCCGGCGTCGAAAGGTGCGCCGCCTGCTCGAACAGGTGGGGCTAAGGGCCGAGCACGCCGAGCGCTACCCCTACGAGTTCTCCGGCGGCCAGCGCCAGCGCATCGCCATCGCGCGGGCCATCGCGGTGGAGCCGAGGCTGGTGATCGCCGACGAGGCGGTGAGTGCCCTCGACGTGTCCACCCAGAACCAGGTCATCGCGCTGCTCGAGGAGTTGTCCGCCGAGCTGGGCATCGCATATCTGTTCATCGCCCACGACCTGGCCGTGGTCCGGCACATCGCCCACACCACGGCGGTGATGTACCTGGGCCGGATCGTGGAGTGGGGGCCGTCGGAACGGCTGTTCACCGAGCCCGCGCATCCGTACACGCAGGCGCTGCTGTCCGCGGTGCCCGTCCCGGACCCCGTGCGGCAACGCACCCGCGTACGGATCCGACTCGACGGCGAGCTGCCCGATCCGGCGAATCCCCCGGCCGGATGTGCGTTCAGCTCCCGCTGCCCGCAGGTGATGCCGGTGTGCCGGGAACGCCGACCGGAGACCACCGAGGTGCCCGGCGGCGGGCAGGTGGCCTGCCACCTCGCGTGACGGGTTCGCCGGTGCGACGATCACGCGGCCGGCGAACTCCGGAACTCTCTTCCTCCACCTCGATCCAGCCGGTTCAGTGGAACGTGCCGACGTGCTCTGCCTGGTGCAGCGCCCAGGCGGCGTTGACCAGTCCGATGTGGCTGAACGCCTGGGGGAAATTGCCCAGCTGTTCCCCGGTGGCGGAGTCGATCTCCTCGGCGAGCAATCCCACGTCGTTGACGTAGCCCACCGCGCGTTCGAAGACCTCGGCACCTTCGTCGGTGCGACCGGCCAGGGCGAGGGCCTGGGCGAGCCAGAAGGTGCACAGCAGGAAGGTCCCCTCCTGGCCCTCGAGGCCGTCCACCCCCGCCGCGGTGTGGTAGCGGTGAACCAGGCCGCGGGCGTCGGTGAGCCGCTCGCGGACGGCATCGATCGTGGACAGCACCCGCGGGTCGTCCGGGGGAAGGAAACCCACGATCGGCAGCAGCAAGGCGGTGGCGTCGAGGTTCGATGCGCCGAAGGACTGCGTGAACGAACCGAGGGCCTCGTTCCACCCCTGCGTGAGCACCGCATCTCGGATCTCCTGGGCAGCGGCCGTCCATGCCTCGACATGGCCGTCGGCGTGGAGCCAGTCGGCCAGGGCGACAGCACGGTCGAGGGCCACCCAGCACATGACCTTGGAGTGCACGAAGTGCCGCGGCTCGCCGCGGACCTCCCAGATGCCGTTGTCGGGTTGGCGCCAGCGTGCCGCGGCGGCGTCGGCGAGGCCCACCAGGAAGTTTCGAGTCGGACTGTCGAGCGAGCCGACCTGGTCACGGAGCTGGGCGGCGGCGTCGAGCAATTCGCCGTAGGTGTCGAGCTGGGGCTGGGTCCAGGCACCGTTCCCCACCCGGACGGGCTTGCTGCCACGCCAGCCGGAGAGGTGCGGAAGGGTCCGCTCCGACAGGTCGTGCTCCCCGCCGATGCCGAACATGATCTGGAGGGGGCGGTTGGTGTAGGAGCAGGCAGCGGCAGTGGCCATGAAATCGAAGAACTCGTGTGCCTCGTCCGGACAGGCAGCGACCCACAACGCTTGCATGGTCATGCTGGCGTCGCGCACCCAGGAGTAGCGATAGTCCCAGTTGCGCGCACCGCCGACCTGCTCGGGAAGCGAGGTGGTGACTGCCGCCACGATCGCGCCGGTGGGCTGGTAGCTCAAGGCCTGCAGCACCCGTCCCGAGTGGTGGACCAGGTCGCGCGCGCGGCCCTGGTAGGCCTGGTGCTGCGCCGACCAGTCCTGCCAGCCGGTCGTCGTGTCGTCGACCGCTGCCCTGACGGCGGCTCCGGGACGCACCGGCGGGACGGGTGCGCCGAGTGCCGCGTGCTGCAGCGCGAAGTACGCGCTCTCCCCGGCGTGCAGGTCGAGCTGGGCCCGGGCTGCGCCGCCGCCGACCTCGAGGGGCACCGTGCTCGACAGGGTCAACCGGCTCGCCCCACCGGCGGCCGTGATCCCGCCGTCGACGGCGGTCAGTACCGGCGCGACGAGACCGTACTCCGGACGAGGCCGGAACAGCAGCTCCGCGCTGACGCTGCCGCGGGTGCAGCTGACGGTCCGGGCCAGCATGTGCGGCGCATGCTCCCCCAGGCGATGGGGGTCCTGCGCATCCCCGAGGATCAGGGCATCGCGCAGCTCGAGGGTCCCTCCGCCGGTGTGGAAGAGCGTGCGAAGAACCATGCTGCCCTCGACGTACTCGCGCCGAACCCGGAATTCGCCGGCCGGCCGGATCGACCAGTGCCCGGCGTTGTCGTCGAGGATCGCGGCGAAGATCGAGGGGCTGTCGAAGCGGGGCATACACAGCCAGTCGATCGAACCGTCGGACGACACCAGTGCGGCCGAGTGCCGATCCGAGAGCAGTGCGTAGTCGCCGATGGGCAGCGAACTCATGCCGGTGCCGGCCCGGTCGTCGCCGTCGGTGCGTCGCGGGTCTCCCGGTCGGCGGGGTCACCGGCTGCGAGGGCGGTGTCCACCACGATCTCCGAGTGCAGCGTCCGGTGCACCGGACAGCGGTCGGCGATGTCGAGCAGACGCTGCCGCTGTTGCTCGTCGAGAACACCGGCGAGGTGGATCACGCGTTCGATCTTGTCGAGCCGCCCGGTCCGGGTCTCGCAGTCCTCGCAGTCCGCGGCGTGGATCCGGCTGTGACGCAGGGAAACCGTCACGTTCTCCAGGGGCCATTGCTTGCGATCGGCGTACATGCGCAGCGTCATCGACGTGCAGGCGCCGAGGGAGGCGAGCAGCAGGTCGTACGGCGAAGGCCCGGTGTCGTCGCCCACCGGTGTGGGCTCATCGGCGGTGATCAGGTGCCGGCCGAGGGTGATGCGCTGCCCGAACCGGGTGGCTCCGTTCCCGGTGACCTCGACGACGCCTTCGGCCGAGGCCGGCGCGGTGGGCGCCTGCGCCGCAGCGTTCTCGTCGAGGTACCTGCTCGCCCATGTCGCCAGCAGCGAGGCGGCGAACCGGGCGTCGGACTGCCGGGTGAGCAGGTGGTCGGCGCCGTCGAGGGAGAGGAAGGACTTGGGGTGGCGGGCGGCCGCGAAGATCTGTCGGGCGTTGTCGATGCCGACCGTGTCGTCGGTGGGGGAGTGCATCACCAGCAGTGCGGTACCGGGTCGGTGGATCCGCTCGGTCCCGGCCGGGGCACCGATCGTGATCACGGCTCGCGTCTCGGGCACGTGCTCGCTCGCCGCGAGGACGGCCGTGCCGCCGCGGGAGTGGCCGATCAGGATGCTGGGAGCGGCATGGTGGGTGCGCAGGAAATCCGCCGCACGCACGAGGTCGGCGACATCGGGACCGGAGGTGGTGCCGGCACAGTCCCCGCCGGACCCACCGCGACCGGCGAAGTCGAAGCGCAGGACGGCGATGTCGTGCTCGGTGAGGACCTCCGAGATCCGCGCCGCCGGTACGTCCTCGCTGGAGGGGAAGCAGTGCGCGAACAGTGCGAACGCGCGCGGCGTGCCCTCCGGCAGGTCCAGCCGGCCCGCCAGTTCCGTAGCGCCGGAGCCGGCGAAGTCGAGTCTCTCGCTGTGCATGCTGCCGCTCCCTTTCACCCTCTCGCCCGAGGCTATCTCGTCCTCGGGAAACCCGGTGAGAACCGCGGAAGATCCGCACCCGCAGGGGTGATCACGGCGTCTCGCCCGGTGCGCCGGACAGCGGATCAGTACAGCGGGCCGCCGCCGAACGCGGCCCGATGCGAATCCGGTTGATTGCCTTCGACGTCGACGACCCCGTAGTCGAGGGCGGTCTCGGCGGTGATCAGGGTGCGCCCGCTGCGCTCGTTCACCTTCGGATCGTTCGCCAGCGCGACGATCACGCGGCCGACGAACTCCGGGGTCTCGGCGTTGGCGAGGGAGAAGCCCTCGAAGTTGTCGATGCCGCGGGCGAGCATCGCCTCGTTCTTCACCAGTCCCGGCCACAGCGACAGGGCGGTGACGCCGGTGCCGGCGAGATCGACGGCCATGTCGGCGGCCATCTT
>NZ_WVTE01000214.1:0-51446 GCF_009939605.1 Rhodococcus sp. YH1
CAAACACCACTCGCCGAGCCTAGAACCAGAGCCGTTAGTGCGTGAAATCAGAGACCGATCCCGACGAGAACCAGCAGGTCACAGACGTGAGCCGTCGATCATCCCGAAAACGTGAGCCAACTCGGGTCAGGCGGGGCAGTCGAATATTGCGCGGGCGTGCAGGCGGTTGGCGGGGTGTCCGTATCGTGCTGCCGACCTGGTGTTGAGGGGGTGATTTCGCTGGTCAGAGTGAATCGTCCCTGGTTTCATTGAGGGTGAGCCAGATATCCCGGAAGGATCACCCCAGACTCATCATGGCGAACTACAAGTACCCTCAGGAACTCCGTGAGCGAGCGACCCGACTCGCCGTCGAAGCCCGCCGCGACCCCGACACCCGCACCGGCGCCATCAACCGGATTGCCGAGCAGACCGGTGTCCACAAGGAAGCCCTGCGGACCTGGGTGCGCAAAGCCGAAGACGACGAGCTCCCCACCGAGCCCGTCGACGCCGAAGCGCGCATCCGCCGACTGGAGAAGGAGAACCGCGAACTACGGCAGTCGATGGAGATATTACGTTCTGCCACAGCTTTTTTCGCGAAGGCGGAGTTCGACCGCCGACTGAAGTGATCGTCGCGTTCATCGACGAACACAAACACCGCTGGGGGATCGAACCGATCTGTCGTGTTCTGTCCGAGAACACCGAGGTCAAGATCGCCCCGGGCACCTACTACGCCTTCATAGGCCGCGAACCCAGCGTCAGAGCGCGCCGCGACGCCGTCCTCAAAGAGCACATCATGCGCATCCACACCCACCCACGGATGCGGGTCTACGGAATCCGCAAGATCCACGCCCAACTGGTCCGGGAGGGCCACGAGGTGGCCCGCTGCACCATCGAGCGACTCTGCCGCGAACTCGGTGTCTGCGGCACCGTCCGCGGGAAATGGCCCCGGACGACGAAGCCGGCACCGGAAACCGACAGGCCCCAGGACCTCGTCGAACGGGACTTCACGGCCACCGCGCCGAACGAGCTGTGGGTGGCCGATCTGACGTATGTGCGCACGCAGTCCGGGTGGGTCTATGTCGCGTTCGTCCTCGATGTGTTCTCCCGCATGATCGTCGGGTGGCAGACCTCGACGCGGATGTACACCGATCTGGCACTCGACGCCTTGAAGATGGGTCTGTGGGCACGGTGCCGTGCAGGCCGCGACGTCACCGGACTGGTCCATCACAGCGATCGCGGCGTGCAATACCGAGCGCTGCGCTACGCCCAGGCCCTGGACGAGGCCGCCGCGGTCGCCTCGGTCGGATCGAAAGGCGATTCGTTCGACAATGCGATGGCCGAGGCGCTGAACTCGCTGTACAAGGCCGAGTTGATCTTCCTCGACGGTCCCTGGGCCGGCCGGGAGGATGTCGAGGCTGCCACGGCGCAGTGGGTGCATTGAGGTTTTCTCAGTAACGGCCTGCGTGCTCGAATTGCGTGAGTACGAGCGCCGCTTTGGTGATGGAACCGATCCTTTTGGGGCACAGGGTGATCCTGTCGAGTGCCTTCCATCGCGTGGTGAGCAGCGCAGCGGCACGTTCGCCGAGGCACCGCAGACTGGTCAGCAGCATGTTGCGGCAGACGGTGTCGGTGTCGAGGGTGTTGCCGTCGGCAGGGGCTTTCGTGGGCATGTGGATACCGATGCCGGTGCCCTGATAGCCCTGGTCGGCGAGGGTGAGCAGACCCTGCGCCGCGGCGGCGTACAGGGCTCCGGTGACCCGGTGTGTGCGGGCAGCGGTCAGATCGTGGGTGCTGCCCGGCAGCGCGTCGGAGACCCACAGCGGGAATCCGTCCGCGGTCGCCACGAACTGGATGTTCGCGCCGAATCGGCGGTGTTTGCCGGAATACCACAGGTGGATCGGGGTGCCTCTGCTGCCGAGGGTGGTCTCGGCGACCCGGTCGCTGGGGATGAGGGTGCCGTCGAGGATCACGTGGGTCTCGCCGGCGGCGAGGCGCTCGCGCAGCACGTCGGGCAGGTCTTGGGCGGCGAGCACGTCGATGCCTTCGTGCAGGTACCGGTAGCCGGTAGCGATCGAGATGCCGGCGTCGCGAGCCAGGGCGGTGAGCGCGGTGTCCTGCCGGAACCAGCGCAGCACGAGTACCGCCTGGGCGAACGCAGTCAGGGCCCGGCGGCCCCTGCGGGTACCGCGTGCGCGGCGGTCGGCCTGCAACAGTCGACACAGGTACTGGGCGAGCGGTCGAGGGACGTCGAGCGTGGCAGAATAGGTGATCACGTGGAGCCTCTGGTTCGTGGACTTGATCTTCGCAAATCCAGTCCTACCAGGGGCTCTGCGTCTCTTGGCGATCCGGTCCTGACACCGCCCAAGCAAGATCAACTCACTGAGAAAACCTCATTGGTTCAATACCGAACGGGTCCACGGCATGCTCGACTATCGCACCCCGGCCGAGGTCGAGGCCGCCTATTACGCACAACCGCCGGCCGCCTCTGCGGCCTGAGAATTGAACACACGCTCAGCCTCAACAAAACTCGGGACTTGACAGAGCGTTGGAAATCAACAACTACGGAGCCCTGACCCCCTCTACCTGCGCAGATACCCGGGATCACCCCGAGAACCGGCTCACCTGGTGCAACTCAGGACAGACTAGCCGGCATTGAGAGCGAAATCCTGCCATGTTCAAGTTTCCAAAGGGTGTCACACGCAACTAACGTCGACATCTTGTGGGAAATAGTTAGAATCGCGCATGATTTCTTCACCTCTGAGAGAACCTCGATAAGAGACTCCTCTGCTTTGCTATCGAGCATAGCAGTAGGCTCATCGAGTAGGAGAACGAAAGGGTTCCCCAGCAGCGCCCTGCCTAGAGCGATACGTTGCCTCTCCCCACCAGATAGTAGTGAACCATGTTCACCAACTTGCGAGTCGAGCCCCCTGGGAAGACTCCGGACAAGATCGCCCAAACTGACCCTCTCGACAATTTCACTAATATCGTCATCAGATATGGCTTCGTTTCCATATCGAAGGTTCTCTCGTAGTGAGCCGAACAGAATTGGTGCATGCTGGTCTACCAGTCCGACTAGTGAACGAGCCTCGAACAAACTAATCTTGCGCAGATCCGAACCAGCAATTCGGATCGTTCCCGTCTGAGGTTCGTAGAGGCGGCATGCGAGAGAGAATACTGTCGACTTGCCCGATCCCGATACGCCAACAAGACCTGCGTGCTCTCCGATGTTAACACTGAATGAAACCCCGTCTAGCACCCGGCTGTTGCCTCCCGGGTAAGAGAATCCTACTGACTCGAACTGCAGTCCTTCGGACACTCCGGGCTCTCGATTAGCGCTCGTTGACATCGGACGTTGGCCGATTATCGGGTCATTCTCTACAGCGGCGACGTATACCGGCTCTACCGATAGGCGTTCCACTTCAGATATCCGGCGTAGAGCGCCGGTCTCTCGTTGTATTTCCGAGACAGACTCAAACACGTCACTCACAGGACCGGCAATATAGATCGCGTACAGCATAATAGTCACTAGATGATCCGGGGGCACCTCCCCCGAAGACACTTGCGTGCCTCCAACAATTAGTACGACGACGAGGGATCCTGTTGTCGCGAGACGGATCAGCGGACTCCCAATAGATACGAGTCGAGCGCCTTCGCGATTATGTCGAAATACCCCATCGATTGATTTTGTAATTCGTTTAACCTCGAACCCTTCCGTCTGATTAGCCTTCACAGTGCGTATCTCGGAAAGAGCCCGCTCAAGGTCCGAGGTAATTATCCCAACTGACTCTTGGCTTCGAATAGCGATTTTCTGGATTCTTGGGGCAATAGCCGTAAGCACTACAGCCGCTATCGCCATGGTACTGAGTGCGACGATGGTCAATATGCGATCTACATTAAACATCAATAGCGCGCCGCCTGTTGCTCCGAGCATTCCCGTTGACAAACGGACAAGACTTTGCGATGCCAAGTTCTTGATGAGCGTCGTATCTGAGGTTGCTCGGGAGATTAGATCCCCCAGACGCATCGTCTCAATTGTACGCAAAGGCAACGCCAGTATGTGTCGAGTAAAGTCGCGCCTTAGGTCCCGCGTTACTCTTTCACCAGCAACCTCCAGCAAGTATCCGCTAATTGCCTCTATTACGGAATGAGCGATCAAGAGACCAACAAGAATAGCGATATAAGCCGCAAATGCCGAAGGTTGTGAAACGTGAGCCACGACGTCGCCAGCAACAAGTGGCTGCAAGAGGGCTAACGCAACGACGAAGATAGATGTAATTAGACCTATGGCGATCCGCGCACGTTGAGGCCAGATTATGCGTATAATCTCTCGAAGCGTCGAGAAGTCATCATACTTGGTTTGTTCGGGATCTATTGCATGGCTACGTCTGCTCATTATAATGCTCATTCCCTCGCGCTAGTTCCGTAGATACTGAAATATGCAAATCTAACGCCGGTCGATAGAAATCATTGTTTGGTAGGCGCCAGGGCTAGTGAATTCTCCGATCATACGTTCCTCGGCCTCGATCCAAGCATGTGCTGCAAATGGCGGGTGGGTCCTGACGCCAACACACCACCGAGGCCAGTATCCACGTATGCGACAAAGCAGCGCGACAGAAATGGACCGCGGCAAGCAACTATGAGGACCGGCCATCCCTATGGAAGAGTCAATCACATCCGCGTGTGCTTTCGTGGCAACGCGAAAGGTCGCGGCCATTGAACCGCGACTTACGAAGCGCATGATCGTCTCAAGCGCTCGAGGCGACAATCGAGCGAGCATTCGAGCTGAGGTAACCGAGAGAGCTACGGCAATCCCAGTGTCGAATTTCCGGACGGGCCATCGCATTACATACTCATTTCATGAGATCGTCTTTAGCTCGACGAGGCCGTTCTGCATTAGTTCATCAAGAATATTCTTGACGTCGCGCTCTATCTCCATGATGGGTGCGTCATAGACTTCCGCAATGCGTTCGGCAACTGCGGCTGATGGGAGACTCTCGGATAGCAGCTTGACAATATCAGCGCCAGTTTCATTTAACATGAAGTAGGTACCAGTATCAATATTCAATATAGCAGCGCCGTATTCCGTGTATGACACCAGCGCTGAACTGCTTAGCGAGTACATGAAACTCCCATTTCATTGTTGTGAGTAAGTCGCATAGGTTCGGACCCACATCTCGCAGGCTAATGTCGCGAAGATCGCACCGTCATCCAGCGACGGGTGTGCGGCATTCTTAAGGGTGCGGCGCAAGGCCTTGGCATCGATGAGACCCATCTGCTCCAGATATGAGTCGGCGAATAGAGACCTTATGCCCTGGGCGTTGTTTACTAGTCCCTGTACGAGATCAATAGATCCATCGTCCTTTGTTTTGCGGGTCAGAATCCGATCCGGAGTTATGCCAGACATCGCAGCGGCGAGTAGTGGTTTATATCCGGTTGTCGAGTACGTGGATATTTGGTCGACCGATAGGGCTGAATCGATTACGTCATCATCGTAGAACGGTGTAGATAGTGTTAAATCAATACTAGTAGCCATTTGACTTAATGCCCTCCCTAAACGGATCCCATTGAAAATGAACTCGAGACGCAGATTTTCTGCGCGGGTTGGGGCAAGAGGGCCCTGTGCGGCCAGATCCGTCGCGATCTTGTTCTGGAGTTGGCAGACAACTGATCTGGCCACCCATGGTGCGACGCGCGGGCGCACTCCCCAGCCCAAGAGAGGACGGGGTTGGTTGTCATCGACGTTTAGTTTTTGTGCCTCTGCAGCCCACCATGACCGGAAAGACCTCTGATCCATGAAGACTTGAGCAAGATCGCGTAGGGGCCAATTCCCATAGGAAGCGGCCTGTAGAGCGCGACGTGACCCGAGAAGCGGTTTTCGTCTGAAATTATCTTGTAACGTGACAGCGAGATGTGTAAACAACTGGTCTCCCCCGTGTCCCGTCAAATGCAGGGATGAGCCTCGGGCTCGAAGGCGACGGTAGACCCCCATAACTCGTGCTGCACCTGCCGTGGCTATCGATGGCTCATCGAGGGGAACAGCCTCTTCGAGAATTCGGTCGAAGAACAGAGCATGGTCGTGTGGGGCCATAACGTCATGTTCGATGCCAGACAATTCCTGCACAGCCAGAGAGGCCCAATGCATGTCTTCGTTTAGCGGGTCCCTGCCGGCCGTAGTATGGCCAATTAGGTGTTCAGTGCATCTAGACGCGATTGCGGTGATCGATGTTGAGTCGTAACCCCCTGACAGTTCGGAGCTAACAGAACTGTAAGCTGCGAGTCTTGCTTCAACAGCAGATGTAAGTGCTTTTCGGACCGCATCGGCTGCTCGTGGGGTGTCGAGATGTCCACCGACGCCGTATTCCCGCCATCTCCTAATCGTCGGTGCTGTGCCTGAGTGGCGAAGGGCTATTGCGTGGCCAGGTGGAACGGGCATCACACCATTCCAGAGCGGCTGTTCCGCCAAGCGAAAAGGAGGGCTCTCAATGAGGTAAGTGGACAGGACAGATGGGTTGACCGTTGCCTGTGTTGCTACGGCGAGGAGGAAGGAGCGATCGGAGACCAGTATCGAACCGGAATGCCATGCATAATATAAACGGCATGTGCCATATGCCGACCCGTAGGCGCGGAGATGACCAGAGTCGCTTACGAGTAGATGGAACGAACCACTAGTAGTGCTAACGAAGGAATCCCAACCTTCATTGGTGGTAATCGCAGAGAGAGCGCACCGCAACTTCTCGGGTGAAACGCTGTGTTCTCCGATAATTGCTGCTCGGCGATCCTTCAAACAAGCAACAGAAAGTCGGTGGCTCCGTTGATTGCGAATTAGCATTGGTCTACCTGAGGGGTACGAATGCTCGATATTACCCCAGCTGGAGAGGCACTCGGCCGCAACACGGCTTGTCTCTGCGTCGGGCAAGAGTACAAAACCAGTAACGTTACGGCCGAGCACCACTCCGCCAATCTCTAATCGTAGGGAGGAGAAGGGTCTAGGTTCGACGCCCTAGATGCGTTCCGTCCACAGTCCATGCGCCCAACCCGCGCGTGGTTCGGCGGAACTCTCCGATCACCCGCAGCATGGGCTCTTGATAGCTCTTCCGACTTTTCTTGAAAGCCATACGACTCACCCCCTTTCCATCTCTGGAAACTTGATGATAAAGGTTAGCTCTTCCTACTCGACGCCGCAAAGGATTGGACCGATTCATACTTGAAAACTGAGTTTTTCTCATCAGAGTGTTACCGATGACAGCAGGGAACATTCCGGCCAGGTATGTGCGGACCGGACGTGGGCGAGGATCTCGTGCCGGACGCGGTGTCTGCGCACGACCTGCACCGCTACCGCCCCGGAGGCGGTGCGCGCTTTCCGCACGAATGCTGCCGCCCGAACCTACCTGCTTAGACAGCACTATGGTCGCCTCACGGCTCGGCCCCTGGCGGGGCCTCCCCTCGCGGGCCTTCACCACCGCCGCGGACGGCGGCGCACTGGCCCCACAACCCGGTAGCGACGCCACCGGGGGCCTCCCGACCGGGGAACGAGGAGAAACCGATGGCTTCGCCACCGGGAAACCCCCGCCGGAACAAGTACGGCCCACTCCATCGGACGAAAACCGCTCTACCTGCGTCGTTCTATCTATATCCATAGATAGATACGCTGAGAGCATGACGGTAACCCACGAACCGCGTCCGATCCGGGTAGTCGTGCTCTGCCGAGTCAGCACCGGAACGCAGCTCGAGGGCTATGGCCTCGACGTCCAGGAGAAGGACTGCCGCAACTACGCCCGCACACACAACATGCGGATCGTGAGGATGTGCCGGGACGAGGGGGTTACCGGAAAGGCCGGTGACGACGAACGCCCCGGCCTGGCCGAAGCGTTGCAGATGCTCACCGATGGGAAGGTCGACGCCCTACTCGCTCCCAACCTCGATCGCCTCGCCCGCCACCTCACCCAGCAGGAAGCCATCCTGTCGGTGGTGTGGGCACACGGAAAGCGATTCTTCACCGCCGACCGGGGAGAACACCTCCCCGACGACGACGACGATCCGATGCGCACGTTCGTCCGGCAGGTCATGGGAGCCGCCGCCCAGCTCGAACGTGGGCTGATCGTCAAACGCCTGAAATCAGGGAGACGGCAGAAGGCCGAAAGCGGCGGATACGCAACAGGATCGCCTCCCTACGGTCAGCGTGTTGTCGATCACCAGCTCATCGAGCACCCCCAGGAAGCTGCTGTCCTGCGCCAGATGCGTGCCTGGGCCGCCGAAGGGGTCGGCGTGCGAGCTATCGCCCGCCGCCTCAACGACGCTGGCGTGCCCGCGAAACGCGGCGGACGGTGGCATCCGTCAACGGTTGCGCGGCTTGTCGATTCACGTGCTCGTGCCGACTCGCGCCGACGATCAGCGTCCGCCCGCGCCGCGGATCGCGAGCGCGAGAAGCTGGCTCGCGCCGGCCGCGTTCTTGGTCGCGTCACATGATCCGCTCACCACGAATCTAGGAAGAGTCTCGCAACGTACCAGCGGACGTGCTGTTTCCCGCTTGTACATGGATAGCGAGTTGATCCCCGCCGTCGGGGGGCCACTACATATACATACTGAAAAGGCCAGCGCCCCGGCGTCGGGGGGAGAGGCCGGGGCGCACGGCCCGCACGCTCGGGGGTGACCGCGCGTGACCGACGGCCACGGTACACCCCGGCCCCACACCGGTCTCACCACCCGCGGAGAGCCGTCGGACCGGGGCGCCGGACGCCCGGTCACTTCCGCCCACGCGAGTGCCTCGTCAGGACCGGTGTCGGTGCCGGCGAGGACAGTCGACCGTCGCCGGTCACGCCTGGGCGAGCCGTTGGCGGTGTTCCTTCTGCCGCTGCTGCTTCATGCGGGCTGCGTGTGCCTGCTGCCATTTCGGGTGTGTGCGTTGGCGGACCGTTTCGGCCTCGTCGAAAATCGGGCGGGCTGCGGCGCGCTGCTCGGCGAACTCGACCGCGGGCCGGGGCCGCGCTCGATCGTCGACAGCAGGTTTCCGGCTCGATGCTCGCCGACGAGCTGGACGAACTGCCAGGCCGGACAGCCCTGCTCGGCGAGCATCGCCACAGCCTCGGGGTCGTCGTCGATCCAGGCCACGACCGGTGACCGGTCCTCGTACTTGTCGACCCATTTCCACCAATGCCGGCGCTTGATGTCGAGGGCTGGGCGGACGGTGCCGTCGGTCCAGAAGTCGCGGCACTCGATATGTCCCGGAGGTAGGGAGTTCTGCCGGATCCAGTAGTCCGTGGTCGGCATGAACGCGCCGAGACGCGTTGTGGTGTACGCGATGGTCAAGCCCGCGCCGGCAAGGTCGCGGACGAGGCGGCCGCCGGGCCGGTTGAGCGCGGCGTCGCTGAAGTGCCTGTGGAAGGCCTTCCAGTCCCGGTCCTTGTACTTGGGGGCCTAAATCAGGTAGGTGAACGCGTCCATCTTGGCCAGTGGACCATCGATGTCGATGACAACGGTCGGTCCCGGCGGGGGTGGGTCCACCCAGGGGGTCGGTCGGTCGAGAAAACGCCCTCTGTTCGGCTGCCCCACTCTCATCCTCCAGTTGGTATTGGGGTGGTCAAGGATACGACACCCCTTCGGCGACGAAGATCGCCTCGAGAAGGTTCTGATTCGTGGCCGCGGCGATGCGTTCGTCGATGCCGGGGGCGGTGAGGTCCAAGGCCCGCAGCGATGCGCCGACTTTTGCGACGGCGAGGCAGCGGCGGACGCGGTCGGCGTGGTCCTGGGCGTAGCGTGCCAGCGCGGACCACTTGGCCGAGGTGTCGGCGAGGTCGAAGCGGTGCGGGTCGACGATGTCGATGACGTACTGGCTGTCGCCGTCGTCGTGCCAGAACAGGAAGTCGGGGTGCATGAGCTGGTGCTTGTCGCCGAACTCGTACGGGACTGCCAACGCGTGCCGGCCGGATGACGGGTTGCGGTACCAGCCGACGAGCGTGTCGGAGTCGAGTTCGGAGTCGAGGACTTCCTGCTCCCATGACGAGCGGGAGGTGTCGACGGGGAACTTGCCGGCGTCGGGCTTGCCCGCCGGGATGACGTAGAGGTGCGAGGGGTAGGTGTCGATCGGCTCGACGGTCGCACCGCGCACCTTCTCGGTTGCCGCTGGGTAGGCGTCGCGGACCGCGACCGTGGTCGGCAGCATCGGCGTTCCGCCCAGGTGCCACAGCGGTTCGATCTGGTCCCGGACATGGCGCGGTTTCGCCGACACCTTGGCGGCGTGCTGCTGACGCCAGTTGTCGATGAGGGCCGCTGCCTGTTCCTCGATGACCGTCTTGAATCCGAGGTCGGCCATCGCGGCCAGGCGGGCCGAGGCGTCGATGTCGTCCTCGCCTCGATCGCACAGGTCGTTGTAGTACCAGTTGGCCGAGCCGTCCGGGAGCAGACGCTTGGCCTTCCGGAAGTAGCCCTCGAGGTCGCGCTCGTTGGTGGGGGTGGCGGACCTGCCGACGCTCTGCATGAGCGCTTCGCCGTAGGCGACCATCGTGGTGCTGACGGTCAGGGACATGATGTCCTCGACCTTGGCGTCGAGTTCGCTGCTGCGCTGTCCGTCGGCGGCGCGCATCTGGTCGACGATCCACTGCTTGGCCTTGGCCGAGCCCTGCTCGAGGAGGTCGTGCTCGGTGAGCGCGGCGGCCAGGCGCATCAGCTGGGCGGTACGGGAACTGAACGTTGTTCTCTGCCGTGTGTAGGACGGGAGCGAGTCGAGCAGATCGAACACCTCGGGGGGCACATCGGCCGACTTCTCGCACACGACGGGGGCGACGACGACGTCGACCTCGACGGTCTCGTCCTCGGTCAGGGCGTTGACGACGCGGGCGACGTGTTCGGTGCGGAACCCGGGCAGGTACGCGGCGACCTCGTTGAGGCGGTCGTCGCCGCCGTCGACACGCTTGGCCAGCGGCGTGCGGACCAATCGTCCGATCAGCTGGGCGATCTCGGTGTAGCTGTCCTTGTTCTGGAAGGAGATCATCACCTCGGCCCGCGGGCAGTCCCAGCCGGTGGTCAGCGCGGACTTGAACAGCACCACGCGGGCCTGGTCGTCACCGGAGATGGCCTCGGGCGGTAGGTATCGGACGGTCTTGTCGCCGACCTTGTACTGGCCGTGGTCGCCGAACGCGTGGGCGACGGCGTAGTCCGACAACACGGGCCAGGCCGATTCCATCACCGCGAGGATCTCGGCGAGCCGCGCCTCCTCCTTCGCCGGAGACAGACCTTGCTCGACCTGGACCACCAGCAAAGGCTCGACCGGCCGGTCGCCGGTGGTCGCGTGGTGGATGCGCCACGCCTGGTCGGAGGACTTCAGGTCCTCGACGGCCAGGGCGAGCATCGTGTTGTCGGCCGACTGCGACTCGCCGAGACTGCGCAGCAGGATGCGGTCCTTGAGCAGACCCGATTCACGGACGTCGCCGGCCTTGACCTCGACCAGCCGCATGGTGCGGTCCGCGGCCTGCATGGCGGCCTGGAATCGGTCCGGCGTCGCCGAGATGCCCAGCACCACCGGGGCCGGCGGCTGGACGGTGCCGATGTTCGTGGTGCCCCCGCCGACGATGGTGCCGGCGATCGATTTGCGGTCGGTGTTCTTGGTGCCCGCGCCGCGGTGCGCCTCGTCCCAGATGACCAGGAAGTCTTCGCCGCGTTCCCGGACGGTGTTGGCGATCATGTCCCAGGCGCCGTGGGTGCGCTTGTCGTTGTGGGTGCCGTCGGGCCGGACGGCGTGCAGCGTCGAGTTCTTCTGCATCGCCTGGATGTGGACGAAGTAGATGTGACCGGGTTCGAGCGTGCGGTGGTCGACCTCGCCGAGGAAGCGGATGCGGTTGATGTCGATCGATCCGCCCGAGGCCTGGGTGATCTTGGAGATCGTCTGCGCGTTGAGCGAGCGGTCATCGGTGATCCACAGGACCGTCATGTCCGGGTTCGGAGTCCGCGTGGGCGTGCCCTTGTAGATCCCTTCGAGCACCGCCGTCGCGATCACGGTCTTGCCGGCGCCGGTGGGCGCGGTCAGACCGACGGCGGTGCGCTCCCCGTCGTCGAGGTAGCCGGCTCGGGCCTTGGCCAGGTGGGTGAGCACCGATTCGACCGCGGTGCTCTGGTACGGCTCCAGTGTGAACTTCACCGCCCACCACCGGTGATGTTGATGGTGTAGTTCGACAGGTAGTCCTCGTAGAGCTGGACGGTCTCGATCCCGACCGGGAGCCGCTCGACGGCCTGTTGGTACTCGGCCTCGGAGTCGGTGATGACGAACACCACCGCAGGGGGCGTTCCACTGGTCGCGGCGTCGGTCACGGCGTCAGCAAATGCGGTGAGCACGTCGACGTCGAACAGAACGCCGTACGCGCCGGTGAGTGCCCAGCCTTTCTCGGGGACTTCGTCGATGCGGGGTCCGCGGGCACCGCCTTCGAGCCACATCAGCGGGGCCACGGACTCGAACTCATGCCCGCGGCGCACCATACCGGGATCGAGGTAGGTGAGGTCGAACATCTCGACGTTCGCCGCGAGTCCCTCCGAGTAAGAGGAGCCGTCCGGGCGCTTTCCGGTGACCACGGTCGAGATCCGGGGCCGGCAGACTTGCTGGAAGACCCCGCATTGCTCCCATTCCTGGTCTCCGGGATGCCGACCTTGCCGGCGCAGCCTCTGTTGCTGCTCAATTCCAACTTCATTGTTGGTGACAATTATCGACTTGCGATTTCCGCCGTCTTCTGCGTTCATCGACATAATCGAGTGGGCCGTCGTGCCCGAGCCGCCAAAGAAGTCCAGCACCACAGCATCCGGCGAATTGTTGGCCCACCGGACAAGCTGTTTGATGAGGCGCACAGGTTTCTTTCCATTAGCAAATCCGACACCCCCTTCAGTTCCTACATGTCCCATGTCGGAGTAGAAACCGCGCCATAAATCCCCTCGGATCACAGTGCGCCCAAATCGTGGATCATAGTCGTCGGAGTTGCGGAAATTACGATCGAGAGTATAGATCTGCCAGATTTTTCCTGCGCTTGACCTGGTGAGTCGGTAGGACCGGCCGTCGGTCCGGTGGTCCACCCATCGCCCTGCAGGCACGTCGACGTCCTTGCCCGATACCGGAGCCGTATCAGTACGACCGATACGGTGCAGGTTGGCGTGGACGAAGTCCCGGGCCGCGGTGGAAGCGGCGAGAAGGACGTCCATCTTGGGTGCGCCGATAAATTGGCCCTTACGTTTTCCTGTCTGATGAATCAGCCCGAATCGCTCGATATCCGCCCGCACGCTGGGTTCGCGATCAAGTCGTCCGTAGATTGAATCAGTGGTCCCGTCGTCGTTGAGCCACAGCGGATAGTTCGCATCCCATTTGTCGATCCCGTCATAGAGCGGGGTGTGCTTGACTTCGAGATCGAATGCCTCAGACTTGCGATAGATAAGTACGTACTCTACATTTTTGACGATTGTTCCCTGTTGGGCATTGGTCGTCTTGGGGCCCGAGGTCGTGGACATCTCGACAGCGAGTTGCGCGACCTGGTTCTCTGCACCAAAAATCTGGTCCATGAGCATGCGAAGTCGGTGTTGCTCGTCGTCGCCGATCGAGATCATGATCGCGCCCGACTGCTTCAACACATCCCGTGCGACGGTAAGTCGACGCTCCATGAACGACAGCCACTTCGAAGACTTTGCGCGGTCGCTACTGTCGACGAACTTGTCGTTGTAGAGCCAGGATCGCTTGCCGCCGGTGTTGTAGGGCGGATCGATGTAGATCAGGTCGACCTTGCCCCGGTGCGTGGACCGCAGCGCCTGCAAGGCGTGGAAGTTCTCGCCGTTGATCACGACGTGCCACGGCGCGTCGGCCGGTCCGTTCTCGATGCGCTCGACTGAACGGAGGCCCGGGTAGATCGGCTCACCGAACTCGCGGACGACTATCAGCTCGCAGATGTGCCGCTCACCGCCATCGCCGGTGAGGACTGCGACCTCGCGGGTGCGGTCGGTGAACCGGTCGACGACCCAGGTCTTGGCAGACGACTCGTCGCGCAGCGCGACGCGGATGCCCTTGCGGATGGGGTGGTCGGGTAGTCGGACGGACTCGGGCAGGTGCCGGTCGAAGACGAGGCCGAATCGGCGAGATCCGCGCAAGAGGTCGACTTCGTGGGCGAGACGGGCGCGCAGTGTGTCGTCGTCAACGCGGGAGATCAACTGATCCAGCACGTTGGACTCGTCGCTCATCCTGCTCCCTGCCATTCCCGGTTGAACTGTTACATGAGAAGGCTATGCGGGTGCCTGGTCCTCATTGCCGCGGGGTCGGCGTCAATTGCAGTCCAGTCAATAATATTGCAAAATAGACAACCAACGGCCGGCCGACACGGAGGAGGACGCGCGCATGGACGACGAGCTGCACCGCACCGCCTGGGAGATGAACGCCGACGGTGCCGACTGGCACGCTGTCGCGCAGGAGATCGGCTGTGCCCCGGAAGCGGCGCGGCTGATGGCGCAACGGTACGAACGCGACACCGACGCCGCGGCCGCGAAGAACCAGTTCTCCCTGTTCGATCTCTAACCACCCCTGGCCTAACACGCCGACGAAGGGACTTCGATTGTGGGCTTTTTCGTGATCCTGTCGATCTTCAATCTGTTGTCCACCGTGAGCGCGGCCGTGTGCGCGTCGCGCTCGTACCGGCGCTACGGCAGGGCCGGCCGGGCGGTGTTCGCCGGGCTCGGCGGACTGATGATCTTCCCGCTGCTGTTCGTTCTGGCGGTTGCTGTGGCCACCCCTCGCGCAGCCCGCCTGCCGTAACGCCCGCACCGGACGACAAGAGGAAAACCGCAGGTCAGACGCGGTTTTTCGCTGATCTTGATGGTAATATCGACCTTGTAATCCCTTGCGGAACAGGGGGGGAACTACGCCCGGGATCGGGCGCAGTCGAGGAGGTCGTGTGGCAGAGCAAGCCGCCCCGCGGGGCGCATCCGGTTCCGAGGATCAAGGAGGACGCAGCGGTGACGCAGAGCGAGGATTTCAGGGCGCAGGTCGAGGGGATCGACCTGCGGATCGCGGCCGAGACCAGGCGGATTCTGGTCGAGTGGCTGGGGCTCGATCCGGCGACCGAGCAGGAGCGGATCGACCGGGAAGCGCTGCGCCTTCAGCAGATGACCGAGGACGCGGCCGAGCAGTTCGAGCAGGCGCACCCGGCGGCGCCGGACGCGACGTACTGGGACGTGCTGCAGGCCAAGGAAACAGCGTGGCGGGCGGCGCGGGAGATGGTGCTCGCCACCGAGCTGTATCCGCAGGTGACACCCGAGATGCGGGAGTCGTGGGAGCGGTTCGAGGAGTGGGCCGACCAGGAAATCGAGAAGGACTGGGAAGCCGCCCGGGCAGCGCAGGACCCGGAGCGGTGGCGGACACGGAACGTGCGACCGAACCCGACCGCGGTACGAGTCGTGGAACGGGTGTGGCTGGCGAAGCCGGGGTGGTTCCGAACGTTGGCGAAGGCCCTGATCGCGCAGCGGATCGAGGACAACCAACCGGTGCCGATGACCTCCCGCGACCCGTTGGCGGACGAACTGGCGGCGTTGATCGAGGACGAGATGCGCCGCAACCCGCCGGAGGACCCGGATCTGCCGTTCTGATCCAGGCGCAGTGGGCGCAGGTCCGCGATCAGCTCGTCGAGCTGGAAACGCAGGCCGAGAAACTCGGCGGTCGCCTGGTCAAAGCCAGGACGGCCCTGGCGAGGGCGCACGAACTCGGCCTCGAGCGCGGTATCGATCTCAACGGTCAGCGCGTCGCCACGCTCACCGAGCGCCTCGAACGTCTGCGGGGCCGCTGGCGTGAGCTGCGGGCGCAGGAGAACCGGCTGCGCAGCGAGCTGCACGCTTTCGGGATCAACCCGGAGGCCGTTCCCAAACGGACGGTGCGCGAGGTCGCGGCCGCGAAGCCGGCGTGGCGTGAGCACCCGGCCACCGCCCGTCAGCTCCGCACCCTCGAGCGTCTGGCAGCGGAGACGACCGCGCCGTTCGTGGTTGAGGCGGGCCTCACCAAAGGCCAGGCCCACGACCTGATCGCCGCGCTGCTGGCCGGCAACCTCCCGCAGGCCCAGTTCACCGGCCGTCCCGCGGGACCGATGTTCATCCCGGCCGCGACGCCGGTCGAGCCGGCACCCGAGGACCAGGCCGCTGCCGGGGTGTCCCGGAGCGGGGAACCGCAGGCCGGGCAGGCTCGGCAGCCGCGGCCGGTGATCGATCCGCTGGCCCAGGTCGAGCGTCGGTTGCTCAAGACCTTGGCCGAGCCGGACACCGAGGCCGATGCTGCCGCGAACCCACAGGTCAACACCGCCGCGCAGTTCCTTTCGTGGGCCGAGAGTCATTTCAAGGTCAAGGCGCAGGTCGCCCTGGCCGATCTGATGGCCGATCGGGACTCGCTCACCGACGGGATGTTCCTGGTGTGCCGGGCGATCCTGTCCGATCCGAAACGCTTGGGCGAACTCGGGCACCGCGCCGCCGAGGCGTACTGGCAGGCCCGCACCGGAGAGCCGGTGCAGCACCCGGTCACCGCCGAGGTCACCGACACGATCGTCGATGCCCGCGCCAGCAAAGAACGCCACATCACCGAGGACTTCCTCGACACCACCCAGGCCGTGCTCGACACCCGGGAGCCGGCCGAACCCGCCACCGCCGCCCAGCGCGGCGAGCACGTCGACGCCGTGCAGGACGGCATCGACCAGGCCGCCACCGTCGAGGTCGATGAATGGTGGGCGCGAGGCCGCGCAGCCTACGACCCGGACGACCCGCTGACCCTGCCGCAACCGGATACCGACCCGCAGGTCGCCGCCGCGATCAAGGCGGTGCGCCGCCGCAAGGCCCGCGACGAGATCCGCAGCCGGTGGTTCGACGGCGTCGCGCAGGGACGCCGCGAGGCCACCGCCGAGGAACGCCGCGCCTTGATCGCCGAGGTCGCTGTCGATCCCAGGCTCATCGCCCAGGTCGAGGGCCGGCGCCCGGAGTACCTGCCGGCCGTGGCCCGCGCCGAGGCCCAGAGGCTGATTGCCGACGCAGCCCGCGAGGCATCCCCGCTGCGGCAGGCCGCAGCGAAAGTCCTGCTCGAGAACCACCCGCTGCCGGCCGAGCTGTACGAGCGGGCCTATGCCGAGTGGGAGCGCATCCACGGCCCCGAGCTGACCTGGGATCAGGACACCGCCGCGCAGTGGACGGCGTGGATGACCATGCACGCGCGCCGGGACCCGCTCCTCGGATCGTGGGCCGGACTGCCGATGGACACGCGCACCCCGCTAATCGAGATCGGCATCGAGACCGCGTTCGAGGTCATGGCCGAGGAACGCCCCGATCTCGTCGCGGCGACCGCCGACATCCCCGCCACCCGGCTGGCTGCGGAGATGCGCGGCACCATCATCCCGAACCTGCCGGCACCCCAGGCATCGGACCTTGCCGCCCGGTTCAGCGACGGAGCCGCATACTGTGCCCTGAAGTTGAACGATCGCCTGACCAGCAAGGTCAGCTATCTCCCGGCCCGAGGCTGGGACTACACCCTCGACGGGGGCGGCACCTTCGTCACCTGCGGCCGCAATGCACGGGTGGCGGTCGGTGCGCTGCTCGAAGCAGGCAACATCCCGATCCCGGAGTGGATCGAGCGTGTCTACCGCCCCTATGCCCAGGCCCGCGCCACCGTGCTGACCAGGTCCAACGCCTACGCCCGGAACAACGAGTTCTACCACGCCGCCGCCCGGGCGGACCTGCTGTGGCAGTACAGCCAATCCGGCTCGGCCGCTGCCGACCATTCACTCATCAACGACGTGCGCAGCGGCATCATCGACCAGCTGCGCAGCGACTTCCCGGCCGAGGTCGACCTGCTCGAATCCCTCGGCATCGACCTGCACTGGACGCTCGCGCACGACGTGGACCCGCAGGTCCTGCGCGAGATCCGGGCGGCCGGCGACGACCTCTACAGCCTCGCCCCCACCGACCTGACCTTCGCCGGGGCGGGAGAGGTGGTCGTCGGTGATCCCGCTGGCCGGCACATCACCATCGGCTCCCGGCGGGCACCGAAAAGCTCCGCCTCCATCACGTACGTCGATGGCCGGCCCCGACCCGAGCTGACGTTGCGGGACGCGATCGCCGACGCTCGCGCCGGCCTCGCGGCAGCACGCCAGGGCGAGCAGCGCGACACGGAGCACATTGCCGAGGCCGACGCCGAGAGGGAGGCGGAGGCGGAACAACTACGGATCAGCGAGGAGGCCGAGCCGCCGTCCCCTCGAGTCGTAGCGCCTGCGGTCGATGACACAGGCGCGGTGATCTTCGAACAGGCCGAGTCGGCTCCCGCCGAACCGGCGGCCCAGGCCGGCCGTGATGCCGCCGCGACCTCATGGGCGGTTGACGACCGTCTGATGGTCGGCCCCATCGGGCCGGCCGCCGCACCGGCCGCCGAAGACGAATCCGCCGCGATCGCAGAACCGCAGGCTGAGGCGGCACCGCAGCCGGAGGCTGCCGCAGCCGCCGGTGCGGCCGAGCCGTCGGCCGCCGCCACCGCCGCGGCCGCAGGCGAGCAGCCGGAGGTCGTCACCGAGACCGGCGACCGTGCTGCGGAGCTCGAGGGTGAGCGGCCCGCCGAGACCGCCGCGGCTGTGCGTCCCGCCCCGCAGGATGTGCAGGCACGGGACTTCAATCTCGGCACCGAGGTGCTGGTCCCGTCCGGGGCGAAGGCCCGGGCACGGGCGAACATCGCCGCCCTGCGCCTGGTGCGCCGGCTCGAGGAGCAGCAGCGACCGGCCACCGCCGACGAACAGGCAGTGCTGGCGCGGTGGTCCGGCTGGGGAGCGGTGCCGGAGGTCTTCGACGAACGCCCGAGGGTTCTCGCGCAGTGGGGCGACGAGCACGCCGAGTTGCTCGATCTGCTTGGGGAGAAGGGCTTCGCCCAGGCCCGTCAGACCACCCTGAACGCGCACTACACCGACCCCGCGGTGGTGGCGGAACTGTGGCGGGCGGCGGCGCGTGCCGGGTTGCCCGACGGCGCTCTGGTGCTCGAACCTGGGTGCGGGGCCGGTCATTTCGTCGGCACCGCCCCGGCCTCGGTGCGGATGGTCGGTGTCGAGATCGAGCCGATCAGCGCGAAGATCGCGCACTACCTGTATCCCTCGCAGCAGATCCGCAATCATGGCTTCGAGCGCAACTTCGCGCCTGAGAACACGTTCACCGGGGCGATCGGCAACGTCCCGTTCGGCAAGTTCGCGCCCGTCGATCCGATCCACAACGCGGACGGTCTGGCGATCCACAACCACTTCATCGCCAAGTCCCTGGCGCTGACCGCGCCCGGTGGCTATGTCGCCGTGGTGACGAGCATGTTCACCTCCGATGCCCGCCGCGCCGAACAGCGCGCCGCGATCACCGCGAAGGGTGATCTGATCGGTGCGGTGCGTCTGCCCACCGGCGCGTTCGACCGGCAGGCCGGCACCGACGTGGTCACCGACGTGCTCATCTTCCGCCGCCGCGAGGACGGCGCGACCCCCACCGAGGACACTCTCGACTGGGCCGCACCCGCCGTGCAGGTCGCCGCGATCGACGCCAAGACCGGTGAGCCGGCGCGGACCTGGATCAACCCCTACTTCGCGAAGTACCCGGAGCGGGTGCTGGGCACCCTCACCGTCGGGGGCGGCATGTATGCCGGGGGCTCGCTGCGGGTCACCCCGCACCCCGGCAGCGCCCTGGCCGAGCAGCTGCGCACCCAGCTCGATCCGATCGTCGACCGGGCCGTCGCGCGTGGTCTCGGGTTCACCGCCCCGGCCCCCGACCCGGCCGCGGCCTCGGCGTTCACCGCACCGGGGCTGCGCACCGGAGCCGGTCTGGACTCGAACGAGGTGCTGCCCGGTGCGATGCGGTTCCACGAGACCGAGAATCGCTTCGAGCAGTTCACCCTCGGCCGGGGCTGGGCCGAGGTCGGCTGCCGCGGCAAGGACCTGGCGCGACAGTGGAAGGTGCTCATCGCTCTCGGTGAGACGGTGATGGAGCTGTCCGAGGCCAGCCGCTCCCGCACCGCCACCGTCGCCGACCGGGACGTGCTCCGGGGCCGGCTGAACTCGCTCTACGACCGTTACGTGCGCCGGTGGGGGCCGCTGAACCGGTTCAAGCTCACCGAACCGACGCCGCTGTCGGAGGCGAAGACCGCCGCCCGGCTAGACAAGGCGATCGACGAGTGGCGGCTCAAGACCGGCCGCGACGAGGCTATTGCCGACGGACTCGACCCGACGCAGGCCGGCCCCTACACCGGGTCGATTCCCGACCAGGTGTATGAGGAGCTGTGCGAGAAGGCGGCCGAGCAGCCGCAGCCGCGGCGGTATTCCGCGCATCTGCAGGGCGCGATCGCCCGGGATCCACGGCTGGGCATGGTGCTGGCGATCGAGAACTTCCAGTCGCGCTTCGACGGCAGCGAGGCGGTGGCGACCAAGACGGCGATCTTCACCGAGGACACCACCCCCTTCAAGGACAAGGCCACCGGCGCCGCCGACCTCGACGAGGCGTTGGCGATCTGCTTCGACGAACTCGGACACATCGCCCCGCAGCGGGTGGCCGAGCTGCTGAATGTGTCCGTCGAGGACGCGCTCGAGCAGGCCCAGGGGAAGATCTATCCGTCCCTGCACGCCGACGACCAGTGGGAGGTGGCCACCGTCGCGTTGTCCGGGCAGGTCCGCGACAAGCTCGCACTCGCGAAGGTCAAAGCTGCCGACGATCCCCGCTACGCGCCGCTGGTGCAGGCCCTGGAATCGGTGGTGCCGGCGGATGTGGACCCCGCCGAGATCGGGGTGCGCATCGGCGCGACCTGGATTCCGGTCGAGGACTACCGCCAGTTCCTGGTCCAGGAGTTCGGGCTGCGCGACGACCGGCTGACCGTCGAGCACGACACGGTCACCGGCACCTGGAAACTCGGGACCGACCAGAAGAGCCGCCACGAATGGTCCGGCGGCTACCCGGACAAGTACGGCACCGACCGGCTTCCGGGCGTGAAGATGGTCGAGCTGCTCGCCAACAACAAACCCGTCCAAATCCTCAAGACCGCCGACGAGCTCGAACGCTCCCCGAAGCCGCGGTTCAACGTCAAGCTCACCGAACAGGCCCACGCCTCGGCCGCGGCGCTGCAAGAACGGTTCGAAAAGTGGCTGTGGGAGGACGGCGACCGCTATCTGCGCCTGGCCCGCGCATTCAACGAGCGCTACAACTCCTACGTCAAACCGGTCCACGACGGCCGCAGCAAGTCGTTTCCGGGGCTGAACCCGAAGTACACGCCGTACGACTATCAGGCCGCGGCGGTGCAGCGGTTCCTGCACGACGAGACGATCCTGCTCGACCATGTCGTCGGGGCCGGCAAGACCCTGACGATCACCGCCTCGTGCATGGAAGCCACACGGCTCGGACAAATCCGCCAGCCGTGGATCGTGGTGCCCAATCACCTGCTCGCGCAGTGGTCGGTCGAGGCCCGCGACGCCTACCCGAACGCCAACATCCTCGTCGCCTCCGAACTCGACGGCCGCGACGACCGGCAACGCTTCGTCGGGCAAACCGCCGTCGGAGACTGGGACCTGGTGATCGTGCCGCAGTCGGTGTTCAGTCGCATCGCCCTGCGCCGCGAAGCGCAGATCGAGTACCTCGACAGCGAACTCGCCGAACTGCGCGACGCCCTCGCCGCCGCCAACAACCAGGGCGCGGAGTTCACGGTCAAGCAGATCGAGCAGGCGATCAAAAACACCGAGGCCCGGATCGAGAAGATCATCGCGGCCAAGGCCACCGACGACGGGCTGACCTTCGAGCAATCGGGTTGCGACTTCCTGTTCATCGACGAGGCCCACGACTACAAGAACCTCACCCGCCCGTCCAACAGCGCCGACCTGTCGGTCACCAACGGCTCCCAGCGGGCCACCGACCTGGAGATGAAGGCCAAGTACCTGCGGGAGAAGGCCCGCGCCCGGGGCGCCGAGCAGGGGATGGCGCACGCGCCGGCCAAGGGGATCGCGTTTGCCACCGGCACCCCGATCAGCAATTCGCTGTCGGAGATCTGGGTGATGACCAAGTACCTGCGCCCGGACCTGCTGCATGCCGCCGGCCTGGGACGGATCGACAACTGGGCGGGGACCTTCGCCAAGCCGGTGTCGGTGCCGGAGATGAACACCACCGCCACCCGCATCCAGATGCGCACGCGCATGGCCGAATACGCCAACGTGCCGCAGCTGGTGGCGATGCTCGATCAGTTCCGGGACGTGGTGACCGCCGATCGGATCCCGGTGCAGCTGCCCGTCCTCGACGGCGGCACCCCGAAGATCGTGGAGTTCGACATGGGCCAGGACGCCATCGACGCGATGGCCGACCTCGATGTGCGCATGAGCATGATCCAGGGCGATCGGATGGACCTGGACAACAGCCTCAAGATCGCCACCGACGGGCGGAACCTGACGATGTATCCCGCGCTGGCGAACCTGGCCCCGCCGGACCCGCAGCACAGCCGCATCGAACACGCCGCCGAGCTGATCTGGCAGGTCCACCGCGACCACGCCGACCTGCGCATCCCGGCCGACAAGTACGGCCCCGAGATGACCGGGGTGTTCCAGCTCGTCTTCTGCGACCGCGGCACCCCCAAGGCCGGCGCCGGCCCGAATGCCCGCAATCTCTACACCGAGCTGCGCGACGCCCTCGTCCGGCGAGGCATGAGGGCCGAGGAGATCGCGTTCATGCACGACTACGACAGCCCCAAGGCCAAGGCGAGGCTGGTCGAAGCGTGCACCGACGGCCGGATCCGGGTGCTGCTGACCTCCACCAAGAAGGGCGGCACCGGTTTGAACGTCCAGCGGGCGCTCAAGCAGATGATCAACATGGACCCGGCGTGGACCGCTGCGGACATGGAACAGCGGCTGGGCCGCATCATCCGTCAGGGCAACGTCCACCAGAGCGTCAGCGTGGTCAACATGGTCGCCCGCCGCTCCTTCGACGCGATGATGTACCAGTACGTGGCCCGCAAATCGAACTTCGTCGCCATGATCCGCAAGGCCGATGTGCCGCCGACGATGGAGGACGTCGGCGGGGATCTGACGGTCTCGTGGGCGCAGAGCAAGGCCGCAGCCACCGGCGATCCGGTGTTCGTCGAGCAGGTCGAGGCCGACCGGAAGGTCGCCGCGCTCGAAGCCCGACGCGACGCCGTGCACAGCGCCAACGCCGCCCGCAGCGCCGCGATCCGGGCGCTGGGACGGTCGATCACCGCCGACGAGAATCGGCTGCCCGAGGTGCGGGAGACCGCCGCCAAGCTTCAAGCGTGGACCGGCATCGAAGACCGCGCCGCAAGGACGTGGCACTTCGACGGCCGGGAGATCCCCGACTCGCAGACCGCGGACCTGGCCGACGCGCTGCGGGGCTCGCTGACCCGGCTCGCGGGCGAGGTGACCAAGACCAACGACGAGAAGGTCTTCGGCGGTCTGGGCGGAGTGCCGCTCACCCTCGGCTACACCCAGGTCATCGGGCAGTTCTACATCGCCGTCGGTGAGGAAACGAGCTGGTACGAGCGCGACCGGTTCTACAACGTTCTCGAACGCTCCAGCGGAGCGCAGGCGATGCTGACCTCGATCCGCAAACTCGCCGGCAAAGCGAGCACGCACGTGTCGAAGATCGAGGCGCGGATCGAGCACAACCGTCTCCGGCTCGCCGAGGCCGAGGCCGAGCCGGAACTCGACTTCACCGACACCGCCGAACTCGAGGCGGCGAAGTTGCGGGCCGAAGAGCTGCGGCTCGAGGTCAACGCCCGCGAGAACTCCCCCGACGCGTTGCGCCGAGCCCGCCAGGACCGGGAGCGGCGGGCCGCCGACGGCCAGTACCCGAAGTGGACCCTCGACCTGAACCCCACCGATGCGTGGGCCGAACACCAGGGGATGAGCAAACAGGACCTGATCGCGTCGGTACCGGCGCGTATGGCCGCAGCCCGGCAGGTATGGCTCGACGGCGCCGAACAGCGCGAAGCGGACCGCAAGGCCGATCCGTGGGTGCCCCTCGACGCCAGCGAAGCGCTCTGGCAGTACGGCTTCGACGCCGACAGCGGGCGGCCCGGCGCCCGGGTGTACTGGGACGACCGGCAGTGGCACCTCGAAGCCTGGGACGGCGACGGCGCGCTCGACCGCGCCGCCGTCAACACCCGCAGTGAGGCGTTCAACACCGCCGTCCGCGCCGTCGGGAAGTTCGCCGCCGACCGGGACATCCCCCGCGAGGCGATCCACCAGGCCAGCATGGACCGCCGCGAACGCCTCGAAGCCGAAGCGTCCGCCACGACCGTCGAACCCCCCGACACCGAGGTCGACATCACCGACGGTGCCGCAGAAACAACCAGCATTGACGGTGAAGCACTCCAGGGTGCAGTCGTGGAGCCGACCGAGGCGATCGTCGAGCCCACCGAGGCGGTGCGGACCGGCGAGGACACCTTCGAACTCGACGACACGCTCGCGCAAGGGTTGCGGGCGGCCGGCGACGTGCGCCCACTGCGCAGGCGCGATCTCATCAGCACCGGACCGCAGCAGCACCCCGGTCCGATGCATCCGATGCAACAGTACGAAGCCGGTTGTGAAGGCGGATACGAAGACGGCCGCGCCGTCTGACCGCGCCTCCAAGCTCGTCACCAGCGGTGGGGCAGAACCGATCCAGGTTCTGCCCCACCCCACCACCGACCAGGGGGAACTCGTGGAACCACACGTCACCGAAGCCGAAGCCCGCGCCGACATCGCTGCGATGGAACCGATCATGGCGATCGAAGGCCGTCAGATGAGCGACGCCGACAAAGAGCTGCTGGTCGATCTGATCCGAGGCACGAAGACCTTCGAGGAAATCACCAAGATCCTTGCCCGCGAGGCCGGCTACGACATCGACTGACATGGCTTCCCGATATTCCCGAGAGTGCTCGACATGGCGATCACCGACGCCACCCATCCGCTGCCCGTCGGCCCGATCATCGACCACGGCGTCGATCTACGGGCTATCGCCGCACCACACCAGCCACGATCTCAGTCCATAGAACAACACCGGGTCAGACGAAAGTAATCAAGATCTTCTTGCAAGTGCGGTTCTTGACCGATCTGTCAAGGCTCAAGGGACGAGCCGCCGCACAGCGGTGGCGAGGCAACATCTGCGAGGCAGGATCTGGCCAGTCGCGGACCAATCGAGCAGTGCGCTGACACCATCAGCGGCGCCGTCCCGGCGCGCACGGTTTGCTGCCCTGACATCCTCGGGGCACCGTGCAGGAGCGCCCGAGGGCGCTCGGTGACCGGTCGATGCGCCGGGCACGGAAGGTCTACTTGTTCGCTCCGAATCGCTGGTATGCCGCCTGCCGGGTGGTGTCCAGTGCCGTACCGATCACGGCCCAGGAGTCACCGGCGTCTCGGGCGGCGGCCACGGCGGCCCGAAGCTCGGCCTCGGCGGCGGCCAGGGCCTTGCGGGCGGCGATGATCCGCCGCACATGGGTGGCATCGCGGGCGTCGGTGACGGCCGGATCGAGCTGGTCGAGTCCGGTCACATCGGTGTCGCTGCGCTTGACGGTCTGCATGGTGCTCACCTCAGGTAGTGGTAGAACTTCGCCCGAAGGCGATCGGCATGGATGATCCGGGTCGGCTCACCCGCGGGTACGGCCACCAGCTCGAGCAACCGGCCCGCAGTGTCGGGACCGATGATCAACAGCCGTTCCTCGCCGTCGTACTCGTACTCGACGTAGCGGATCGCCTCGTCGAACGCGTGGACGATGTCGTCATCACCGATCCCGTGCTTGCGCGCCGAATCCACGATCCTCACCCGTAAAGGATACCTTTACGCGCTGCGGCGTCAATACCTGCTTTACACGTTGCATCAGGATCATCTTCTATGGCGATCCGGCGCTTACGGAAGAGTTTGTCTTCGGGTGGGTGCTCGGGGTGTCGCGGGCGCCGGTATACCGGTATGCGGTGGAATCAGGATCTCGGCACCACACGACGAGCACCGGTAGGTGCGGTGCCCGGTCGCTCCCGACGGCCGGTGGGCCGTCTCGCACGAGCACGGCCACCATCCCACTACGACGCGGCCCGGCCCCAGGCGACGCCCGTTCGGGCACAGCTTCGGAGCGCGCTCGCAGGATCCCACACCGCCGATATTCGCACATACTTTCGAACGAGCGCTATGATCGGATGTGCGGCAGGCCGGTGGAGGGGCGTCGGCGGCGGCCTTCGGGAAGCATCGGCCTGCCGCCGCTGGTCAGCGTGCGCGAGGCCGCTGGTCAGACCGACCCACTGCGGGCAAGGGCCGCCGACAGCACTTGCGCATCGAGGGGGCCGCTTGCGCCTCGAACCCGGTGATCTCCCGAGTCACCGAGTCCGGGCCGAGAACTCCCAGAAGAGTTCTCGCACCGAAAGTTGAGGCGCAGCGGCCCCCCGGATACCGCCGAACGGGACAGTAGCGCACACCCCGGACACCGCCCAACGGCAGCGGTGCCGAAGCTGCGCCCTCGCAGCGCCGCCAGGCCACCTTCGGTGTCCACCGAATCGAGCGGCGCTGGCGCGCCGCACTGAAAAAGAACTTGCCCTTGCCCTTTCTGGCCTTCCGATTTTGACCGGCCGGCCGCTGCGCGCAACCCGGGGGCGCTGACGCGGCCTACGGCTCGAAAACTTTCTCCCCCGCTTCGCTCCTCCGAAACTTTTCGCCCCCCGGGTTGCACTCCGCGGCCTTACAGCCGGTCTGAATCTCCATGCCAGAAAGGGCAAAGAACAGGCGGCCCGATCGCCGCCGGTTCTCACTTCGAGCATGGGGAGTTGCGATGACCACCAAGCACACGTTCGCCGGGCGCGACGATCACGTCGACGCCATCCTGCGACGCGCCGAGTGTCTCGGGAACGACTTTGCGGCAGTGATCCGCAACGTCTCCACCGGACCGAGGATTTCGGATCTGCTGCGCCGCCACTCGCAGTTGCTGCGTGACGCCGAAGCGCGGGGCGTACGGACCTCGCGCATCAAAGCGGTCATCGACGCCGCCATCGACCGCGCCTGACCCGCCCCCTTTGCGCCGGGGCCGCGAGCGGCCCCGGCGCGCAACACCCACTCACCAAACCGGCGGGCCGCCGGCCCGCCCGACAACGAAGGAGAACGCATTCATGTCCGAGCGCATCCGCATCAAGGGAATCGGCGAGCTGATCGCCGCTGTGCCGAACATCCTCGGCTTCACCCCCGAGCTGTCCACCCTGCTGCTGCTGTTCCGCGGTGACCGGCTCGTGTGGACCGCCCGCCGCGACTTCGGTGCGCGCCAGCTCGCCGTGTCGGCCGAGGCACTGGCCAAGACCGGCGAATCCGATCGCGTCATCGTCGTCATCGTCACCGACCGCACACCGTTCGCCGATGTGATCGCCGAAGGCAGCAAGACCAAGGCCGCACTGCTGGATCTGGGCATGGACGTCAGCGGGATCTACTACACCCCGCGCATCGACGACGGCCAGCAGTGGACCGAGGTGGAGACGTTGCAGTGCGGCACCATCCCCGCCCCGAACGCCACCGAGGTTGCCGCCACCTACGCCGTTCTCGGCAAGACCGTGGCAGGCAGCCGCGACGAGATCGAGGCACGCTTCCGCCGCGTGGGCACGGTCACCCTCAGCGACCGTGCCCACGCCCGCACAGCCAAGGACGAGCTCGGCGACAACTTCGCCCGCTCGGTCCTCGAAGAGCTGGCCGAGGCGGTGCGCACCCGCACCGAACCGGATGCCGCACTCGCAGCGCGCACCGGACTCGTTCTCGTCACCGATGTCACCGCCCGCGATGCGATGCTCGGGCTGGCACTGCTCGACGGCGGTGTCGCGGCCGAGACGATGGGTGCCATCGCCCGCCGACTGCCCACCGCCCAGCGAGTGGCCGCGTTGACGGTGGCCGGGTACTTCTCCTACGCCAACGGGCAGGGCGTCGAGGCCGGGTGCGCGTTCCGTGCCGCCCGCGAGGAAGCCACCCGCTTCCCGCTGTGCGACACGCGGTTCCTCGGGTTGCTCGAACAAGCACTCGAGCAGGGACTGCACCCGTCGATGATCCGCGAGCTCGCAGGCACCGCAGTGCGCATCGCCCGCGAACGCTTCGGCATCGAGCTGCCCGCGCCCAGCGGTGACCGGATCTGACACCACCCGACACGACGAGGCCCCCGGAATCCGTAGTTCCGGGGGCCTCGCCCGTTGCGCGCAAGTGTTGGTCAGGTATCGAGCCCGACCACCACTTGCGCACGTCTTACACCGCACAGCATAGTGCCGCACGCACGCTACAACGCATCGCCCACCTGCTCGTCCGGGAACGCCAGGTCGAACGACCCGGACGCCGGCCGGGACAACGGCACCGGCTCACCGTGGAGGACCGCTTCGAGGTCACTCTCGCTCGGCCGGATCGTGTGCTTGACCGCCTCGTACAACTGCTTTTCCACTTCGGATCGCTGAACCATCGACACCCCTTCGCGTGTAGTCACCGGACCTACCAGCACAGGCCCACCTGTTGCTCAGAACAGCGTCTGCTGCCACTGTCCCGGATCGGTCTTCGCGCGCAGCAACGCCTGCTCGTCGTAGCCGTCGCGCAACGCCTCCCGGATCGCCAGCGACCGCTCGTAGCGAGTGCGGCCCTGCCCGTCGAGCAGAGCGTGACCGGACAGCCGGCCCAGGGCAATCGCGTAGCGCACGTTCTCGCTGTAGGTGGATTCCACCAGGTGCGCCAGCCCGACCCGCACACACAACGGTTCGTTGCACTTGTGCTCGCACACCACGTTCGGAGCCAACGGCCCGTGCGTCAGTTCCACCGAAAACCGGTGCGCGAGCATCGTGCGTTGCCGATTCCCGCGCTGGAAGTTGAACCGCCCGTATCCGTCCGGCGCACTGATCGCCCCGACCCAGTACCAACACGTCGGGGACTTCACGACCTTCGACCAGAACGCGGAGATGTTCGCCTGCGACGGCCGCAGCGAGTTGTCCACCACCCGTACCCGGCGACGACGGTCCGGAGCATCGTCGGCGACGAACTCGACGGTGCCGTCGCTGAACGCGAGGTCGAACAGCGGCTCCTCGTCTTCGCTCACGGCCGCACCGCGCTCATGACGCGGCCACGCTCACCGGCCGGTCCTCGTCGGACGGCTCAGCGCTGTCCGAGCTGTCGCCGGTGATCCCCAGGTCGGCCCGAGCCTGCTCGATGATCTTCTTCGCCTCGCGCACACTCACACCGAGCAGCGGAGCCAGCTCCGCCGCCGACGCCTTACCGCTGAACGCGACGATCGCATCGGCATACTCGCGCAGCAACATCTCTTCCTGCTCGCGTTCGGCCGGCGTCATCTGCTCGGCGTCGGACTCCAGCTCCTCACGCACCGCAGCGATCTTCGCCGCGTACTCCTGCCGGATCTTCTCGATCTTCCGATCACGCGCTTTCTCAAGCCGCTCGATCTTCTTCAACGGCGCTTCGGCACGAGCGGACACCGCCGAGTCGAGCTTCGCCAGCTTCTCGGCGGCGGCGTGGATCGGCGCGGACAGCTTCTCGAGCTCCGCCTGACGAGCCAACAGGCGCTCGCGTGCGCGGCGCGCGTTCTCCCGGACATTGCCGGCGGTGTGCGGACGCAGGGAGCGGCGGGACGCCACACGAGAAGTCGAGGCCATAGTCCCGCAGTGTAGCGGCTCGCCACGCTTCGTCGTCACCTCGACATGCCATCCGTTTCGCTCACCTCACCGACGGAAAACCACCCCAACCGGCCTAACACCCGCAGCTCCGCTGCTCCGCCAGAACCCCCCAAGGTCCTGTCGGACCTCGGTGCGAACTCCGTTCGCCCAGAAAATCCCCACACACCTCATGCACTAAAGGTGCGACGTGGCATAATCGGCGCCGTGATGACCGTCCACAAGCTCAATGCCGGGGACGGCTATGTCTATCTGACCAAGCACGTCGCCAAGGGCGACGCCACCGAGTCCCGCAAGTCCGATGCGGTTGATTACTACGTCACCAAGGGCACCCCGCCCGGCATCTGGTGCGGAAAACTCGCCGAGAAGGTAGGCGTCGAGATCGGCACCGAAGTCACCGAATCTGCGATGCGATCGGTCTTCGGTGCAGCTCGTACTCCGACCGCATTCGACACCCGTCCGGGCAGGGATGCTCCGCTCGAAGATCGTCTCGACTGGTCGGAAAGCACAGCTCTCGGTCGAGCATTTTCGTGGTTTCAGAAGAGCCAGGAGTACGTCAACGACGTCGAGGAACTGTGCAGTGCGTACAAGGCACAGCACGGCGAATACCCCGACACTCAGACCAAGAAGGACATCCAGTTCGCCACCGCCCGCAAGCACCTTGAGCGGGTGAACGGTGAGCGCGCCGACCTGCTCAGCGACGACGAGATATGGACGTTCGTCGTCGATCAATACGGCAAGGCCCGCTCCCCCGTCGCCGGTTACGACCTGGTGTTCACACCCGCCAAGTCCATCTCGTTGCTGTGGGGACTCGGGGACGAACGGGTCAAGGCCGCGGTCGAACAGGCGCACGCACAAGCTGTGACCGAAACGCTGGAGTGGATCGAGAACGAAGTGATCTATACCCGCCGCGGCGCCGGCGGTGCCCGCAAGGTCAAGGCCGACGGTCTGCTGGTGGCCCGGTTCGATCACTACGACAACCGTGCCGCGGATCCGAACCTGCACACTCACTGCGCGGTGTTCAACCGCGTGTTCGCCGAGGACAAGTGGACGAGCATCGACGGCACGATCCTGTACAAGGCGAACGTTGCGGGGTCGGAGAAGTACAACACCCGGGTTGCTGATCTGGTCGCCCGTCAGCTCGGTGTCACCTTCGTCCCGAGGCCCGATACCCCGGTCGGCAAACTGCCGGTTCACGAGGTCGAGGGCATCCCGTTGACGCTCATCGAGGAATTCTCGCGCCGCTCCGCGATCGAGAACCGCCAAGAAGAGCTGGCGCGTGAGTACAAGGCCAAGTACGGCAAGAACCCGCCGAAGAAGGTGCAGTACGCTCACGCGCAACAGGCCACCCTCGATACCCGCAACGCCAAGAATCCCCCACGTTCGCTGTCCGAGTTGCGGGCCGAATGGCGCGAGCGGGCCGAGGCGATCCTCGCCGGTAGTGATCCCGGCGAACTGGTTGATGCTGTGCAGGGCGAGCGCGATCGCCGCCCCGAGATGTCCCCGGATGAGGTCCCTGCTGTGGTGGAGAAGGCGGTCGATACGCTCTCACGCAAGGTGGGTACCTGGACGGTGTTCTCCCTGTCCGCGGAGCTCGATCGGCAGCTGCGCGAGTTCAGTTTCGCCCACGACGACGAGCTGCGGGCGATGTACGACAACGCCCTCGAACTCGCCCTGCGGGACTACTGCCTGCCGACCTTCACCGAGGAGTATCGAGGGCCGGAGCGCATCACCGAACGCATCGAACACGGCCTGGTACGTAGTCATCTCGTGGACCGCGCCGAGATGCGGTACACCGCACAATCAGTCCTCGACGCCGAGGACTTCATGCGCCGACAAGCCGAGACCGGTGATGAGCGCACCGTCTCCGACTTCGTGATCCGACGCCAGATCCGCCGCGCCGAGAAGAAGGCGGGCCACAGCCTCGGCAGCGACCAGATCGCCATGATCGAACACTTCCTCACCGCGAAGAAACGCGTCGCGGTCGCAGTCGGAGCGGCCGGCGCCGGCAAGACCACCGCCGCGACGGTGATCGCCCGCGCCTGGGAGGCCACACACGGAACAGTCGTCGCCCTGGGCCCGTCCGCCCGTGCCGCCGAAGTGCTCGGAGAAGAGATTTCGGTGCAGGGCCGCACCATCGCCGACGTGCTCACCCGCCACCGTGCCGGTATCGCGACCGGCATCGAGAAGGGCGGCTTGCTGCTCGTGGACGAGGCGGGCATGGCCTCGGCCCGGGATCTGGCAGACCTGACACGCATCGCGGTCGACGCCGGTGCGGTGGTGCGCCTGCTGGGTGATCCGCAGCAGCTCGCCTCCGTCGAAGCCGGGGGCGTGTTGCGCGATCTCGCCGATCTGACCGGCGCACCGTTCCTCGAGAAGGTGCACCGATTCGCCACCGACGGCGAAGCCGACGCGAGCCTGCTGCTACGCAGCGGCAACGTCGACGCCCTCGACTGGTACGAGCGCAATGACCGCATCCGCGAAGGCATGGCGCATGAGCTGGCGGACATGGTGTTCGACGCCTATGTCGCCGACGTCGAGGCCGGCCATGTGACGTTGATGGTCGCCCCGACCAACGATCTGGTGCGCGAGCTCAACGAGAAGGCCGCCGCCTACTACCGCAGCACCGGCACCGTCGTCGGCCCCGGTGTCGTCCTGGCCGACGGTCTCGAAGCTGCTGTCGGGGACGTGGTGGTCACCCGCAAGAACAATTCCAAGTACGTCGTGAAGGATTCCGAGGGCAACAAGTTCGGTCGGGTGAAGAACGGCGATCTGTGGACCGTGGCCGAGATCGGCACCGACGGATCGTTGCGGCTGCGCAACAACATCAGCTCAGGTGAGGTCACCGTCGCCGCCGACTACATCACCGAGAACGTGCAGCTCGGGTACGCGACGACCGTGCACCGCTCGCAGGGCATGACCGTCGGCCACTGCCACGTGCTCGCCGCGGCGAACATGGATCGGCAGTCGCTGTACGTTGCGATGACTCGCGGCAAACTCGCCAACCTCGTCTACGCCGCGCACGACGAGCTGCCCGACTGGGACTTCGAACATGCCCAGGACGAGCACCCCGGTGCGATCGGGCTGCTGGCGAAGATTCTCGAACGCGATGGTTCGCAGCGCACCGCCCACCAGATGATCGAACAGGCCCAGCGCAAGGCCGCCTCGTGGTCACAGGCCACCGAGGTCTACGAACTGGCTGTGTCCACGCTGTACGAGGACTACACCGAGCAGCTTCTCGGCCGTCTTCTCACCGAGCGGCAGTTCGGCTGGGTGCACGACCTCGGCGGCTGGGAGGCCATCGTCAAGTCTGTCGCCCAGGCCGAAACCTTCGGCTGGGACACTCAGGGTCTGCTGCGTGAGGCCGTCGAGGTGATGCGTGAGCACGGCCGTGCCGGCCGCCTCGACGACGGCACGAACGCTCCCGGCCGTGTCCTGGCCGCAGCGCTCAAGGAACGCATCTCCCCCACCGACGGACCGGCGTTGCCGCGCACCCGCCGCGACGATCTGGCGCGCTACAAGGTGCCGGCCCTGACGGACGCGGCGGCGCAGATGGACCCGATCCTCACCGCCTATGCCCGCGCTCACCAGCAGCAGATGCACGCCTTCATCGACTCGTACCTCACGACCGCGATCGAACAGAACGCCCCGTGGCTCGCCGCCGTCGGCACCCCCGGCGACGATCCGCGGCGAATCAAGCTGTGGAACACCACCGTGCGCGACATCGCCATCTCCCGCGTCGTCGCCGATGCATCCGACGACCATCACGACCCGCTGGTCTACCTACAAGGGACCCGTCGCGAGAAGGCGGAAGCAGCGATTTCCCGGCTGACCACTTCACCGTCGCAGCGGACGGGTTCGGCGACGTCGGCCTCACCGTATGCCCGCTACAGCGACACCGAACTACGCGCTGCCCGCCAGGCGAGCCTGCAACGGCTCACCGAAGACCGGATGCTGCTGGCTTTGGCGCAGGAGGAGCTCGCCCGCGTCAGCGGCACCGACTCTGCGATCATCGCCGTCGACGAACGTGTCGCCCAGGTCGAGCGACAAGATCAGCAGATCCAGGCGGTGCGAGCCTCCCGTGCTGCTCTCGACCGGCTGCGCACCGATCCTGCCGCGACCGCAGAGCAGGTCGCGGCAGCAACCTCGGCTGTGTCGGCGGCCGAGCACGCTGCACCCCCGGAGCGGGACTGGCCGATCATCGAACGTTCCGCTCAGTTCAATCGGGCCTCGGCCTCGCGCTACGACCGTGCCCGCGACCTCGACGACCAGGCGATTAGCCGGGTGCGCGACCGCATCACCCGATTGGGCGACGGACTGCGCACCGAAGAGAACATCCTCGGCCAGATCGACGCCGAGCTCACCCGACGCGACCGCGAAGGAACCCCGCCCGGCGCCCATCGGGGCAGCGAACCCGAGCAGGTATCGCCGCCGTCGGCGAACCTGCACCCTGAGCTGGACCCGACACAGCAAAATTCCGGCCCCGAGGCGCAGATGTGACACGACCTGTGAGTACCGCGAGACGAAGACAAGCGAGGACACCTGCCGATGGCTGACACCGACCGCACCCGCCGATTCCGCCGGACCCGCCCACCGACGACCACGGAGGATCCGGCCGCGTACATCGACGCCCGCGCCGGCCGTCGCGGAACACCGTCGCGATTGACCACGGCACAAGCACCACGACCTGCATCGGTGCAGGCAAGACAGGATGTGGTCGACGTGGTGGCGTTCATCCGCGAGGTCGACACCGAACGCAGTCAGGGCCGGCCTGTTCCCCGGCCGCAGCCGATGCAGACCATTCTCGGCGCCTTCCATGGTTCCCCGGCCACTCAGACCACCGTGCAGATCCTTGCCGCCGCCGCGACAGCACGGCACTTCGGTGGCGAGAACTCCACCGCCCGCAAGTGGGAGAAGCTCGCACAGGACAACGCAGCTCGCCTCGACGCGGTGCGTGCTCAGCAATACCGGCAGCAACAGTCCCGGTACGTGCAGGCACAGCTTCCTCCGGAGGAGATCGACCGGCGCATCAGCGAGCGTGTTACTGCCGACCGCCAGACCGACAGGCGCGCCTTCGATGCCGCCGGTGCCCTCGCGCTGAGCTACGTCGCGGTCAAAAGCCTGCCAGCGTTCGACAAGCTCACCGAGTTGTCCCACGAGCACCTTGTGGCCGATATGGTTCCCGAACCCGAGCACACGAGCGAAGCGGCCCGGCAGCCGACGAGATACCCCGACGGCCGGGTGGGAGGAGAGGCGCCTGATCTCGACGCGAGCAGACTCCCGGAACAGGCCGATGCTGTGACCGAGGTAAAGACCGGGATCGACCTCGCCAAAAAAGTCGCCTACGACGAGGAGAACACCGCGGAAGCACTCGCGGACGCGGACGTCTCCGACGAACTCCAGCAGGTACCTGCGCCGGATGGCGTGGAGCAGAGGAACGGCCGCGACCTGAGCAAACTCGGACCTGTGCTTGAGACTGCTGGTCGTGGCGTGGCTACTGCGGTCGGTCCGGTCAATGGCGAGGATGACATCGCCTCGCCACTGTCCCCGGTCGATCTGAACCAGCTCAGTCAGGAGCTGCTGTCCGCGGTGGGCGCAGCGATGAGCAGTCACCCCCGATTGGTGACCGAGATGCTCAACATCGAAAGTGAACCCGATCCGAGGAACGAGGCTGCGTTCGTCCCCGATATGGGGGTCGAACACGGCCAGGAGGCCACACTCGGATACTGACCGAAGCCGGAGTGGTGGGTCTCGCGTGTCCCCTGAGCGGAGGTGACTCACCACGTTCGTACACGGCGGGCTTGATCGTGGGTGGTCCGACCCGGCTTCGGTGGGCCGCTGGTTGTCTTGATGCGTGTCAGACAGTGACTGGGGTCAAGGCCCCTTCTTCTCGGGCGCCTTGCAGGGTCGCGTACATCGCCGACCCCGACAGTCTGCCGACTTCGGTGAGCTGAGAGGCGGTGTAGTCGCCGGATTCGTAGTCAGCGTGCAGTCGTGTGAGTTGCAGGACGGACAGCTGGATTGCTTTCCTTTGAGTCGGCCAGCCTTCTTCGCTTCGGCCACGCCTTCGCGGGTCCGAGTCCTGATCAGATCGAGTCGAACTCGGCCATCCGCGACAGCATGCGTGCTGTCGACAGCACACAATCGACAGCCACGAACACTCGTGTGTGACTCTGGTGAGGCCACTCTTCCATAGCCGTGCAGCACTGAAGCGGATGTGCACGAATCATGTGTCATACTGAAGTCCGTCCTGGTCGATAGTCGGCTCCGGACATGGCCTCAGGAGGAGGTTCGCCCATGGTTCCGGACTCGCCCGCTGACGCCCTTGGCTCGTACGTTTCAGGACTCCGCGACCTGATCGTTGAAACCGTGCGCTCCCGGCACGTCCTTTCTGCCGAGGCGCACCAGGTTTCCGAGTCGCGGTATGCGATGGGGTTCGGCAGCCAGTGGCGGGACCTCCTCGACGACACCCGCGACGCACTGAAGGACCGGGGCTTTCGGCTTTGCAAACTCGCACCCGGCGGTCAAGAGGTTCCGGTGGTCAACGACAGCCTGGTGTACGTCTGGCGCGTCCCGAACCACCCGAACGCTGTGAGCAAGTTCGCGTCAAGCCCGACGCGCAGGAGCGGGTTCACGGCCGAACCTCTCGACCCGACACTGTGGGACCCCAGACTTTCGGAAGACCACGAGGTACACGAGGTAGTCGAGAACAATTCTGAAGCGGACGAGCTTGGTCCCGTGCTTAGGGCGGTCGGTGACACCATGACGTTGGTGCTCGTCATGGTCCAATCGACGCCGCGCCAGCTGCAGTCGGTCGAGTGGGCAGTCGCCGTACTCGACGACGATGGCAAGGTCGAGTTGCGCGGGCAGGAGCGCATCTGGGAGCCGGAACTCGTCACAGACGATGCCGCGTCCGACGTGGAGTCGTTCGATAGCGGCGTGCCGGTCGCACCGGTCGTGGAGCTGCAGGACCGGACGCAAACCGATGGGTAAGGACAGCCCAGGCCTGTTCGACCGCCCTGCCACAGGGATCGGCCGGTTCGAGCCCGCGCGGCTGACTCAGGCGCGCGTCCGCCTCGGAGCGAGTAAGACGGAGCTGGCTGGCGAGGTGGGCGTTTCGGCCGCTGCGATCGGCCAGTACGAGGCAGGCGTCAATTCGCCGCGGCCCGAGGTCCTCGAACGACTGGCACGCACACTCAAGGTGCGGCCGGAGTTCTTCGGCATCGGTCGACCGCTCGCGCGCATCGACACCATAAACGCGCACTTCCGCAGCCTGCGGTCCGCTCGCGTCAGCGATCGGCAGAAGGCGTTAGCCACCGCGACGTTGGTGTGGGAGCTGACGTTCGCGCTTGAACGGTACGTCAAGCTGCCCGAGGTTAATCTCCCGGTCTTTCCCGTCCGTACGACGCCAGCTGAAGCTGCCGCCATCCTGCGACGACACTGGGATCTACCCGACGGGCCAGTTAAGCATCTGGTAGCCACGGCCGAGTCTCACGGCATCGTCGTCTCTGTACGGCCGCTCAGCGAGATTGACGCCGTCGATGCCTTCTCCGTCGTGATCGTCGACAGACCGATCATCATCACCACGCCCCGCCGGAGTGAGAACGTCTTCAGACACAGGTTCTCGATCGCGCACGAAATCGGGCACCTGCTGCTGCACGCCGACTCGGACGAGCACAGCGCGGCCATCGAGAAGGAGGCTGACGAGTTCGCAGCAGCGTTCCTCATGCCAGCAACCGCGATGGACGCGGTCCTCCCACAGCGCCTCGATCTCGCAGCTTTGGACCGGCTCGGGCGGACCTGGGGCGTCTCGCCGCACTCGCTCGTCCGACGAATGGTCGAGCGCGGCCGCACCACGGAGTCCTCGGCCCGCCGGGCTTACCAACGCCTGGCCATGACCGACGATCCGTTGGCCGATCCGACAAGCGCGTACCCAGGGGAGACGCCATCGCTCCTGAAGAAGGCCGCAAAGCTGGCAGGCGACCACGGTGCAGGGATGCCCGTCCTCGCCGAGGCGTTAAAGCTCAGCGCCAGCCAAGTCCGTGGCCTGCTCGGTGATACGGACCAGCGCCCGGTACTGCGTCTTGTCGACAGTGAGGCCTGACGGCCGTGGCATCGGTAAAGCAACAAGTACAGAGCGCCGACAGCGTGATCTGCCAGAACATCGCCAATCTCGGTGACGATCGCGGACTTCTCTCCCAAAACCTCCTCTCCCAGCTTCGGAACCTGCTCGAAGGGCTCATCGTCTGGGCGCATCTAAACGATCCTTCCGCCGAGTTCCATTACAACCAGGTAGGGCCTGCACTGGACGAGGTCAAAGCAAAGGCAAAATTCCGCTTATTGAGTAGGTTTCACAACCTGCTCCAGGCCAGTGCTTCGCATTACACGTTGGACGGCGATCCGTCCGAGCGGCTAATGCTCAAGTACTACGAGTACTTGCTCCGCACGCGCGACCTCGCCTCGAAAGAGTTCGGCATCGCGATCCTCGGCAACCTTGAGGCGTTCCCAGTGGACCTCGATCCATCTCTCCGGGAATACCACGAGAAGATCGCAAAGCGTATCGAAGCAGTCCGGACGACACAGGCTGAGCGTCGTCGCGAACGCTACTACATCCACAGCTCGCGGCCCTTCTTCTTCGGCGGCAAGATCTACTACGAGGTCACCTTCTCGGTGGCCCACAACTGGACCAGCAAGTTTGACCGCACGATCGCGTTCACCGACATCGACATGACCGACAAGTACGCGGCCTACCTGGACCTGTCGAGAGAGTCGATCACGGTGCTAGGGCAAACCATGCCGATCTTGATCATCCGGTCATGGGAGGTCTCGATACGCCCCTGCGAGTTCGACAACTTCGCCCGATTCTTCGGCCAGTCAACCCGCGTTCAGTCCGGCCATGCTGAGTACCGCAACCTGATGAAATACCTGACGACAACCCGATCCAGCCTCCTCGACCTCGTCGACATGACCGACGCGAGCTACAACCAGATCCGAAACTGGGCTCTCAGCGATTCCCGTCGATTGGCGATGATCTTCCCTGCGCTCGACGAGGCGCGGGCACTCATCCGCGCGAACCGGGCCGGGGCTCGCGTGCTGCGGTATTTGATGCTCCAGATGCGCAATCAGTGGATCAAGAGTCAGTACGAATCTACGCCGAACAGCTGGCTGTCGGGGCTCCGACTCACGTCACGAAGCAGACCCTTCGACACGATGCCGTTCTGCACCGCCCCGAGTGGTCACGTTCCGCGGTTCGCGGATCTCGCAGAGAGTCTTGATGTAACCGGCCGCGAGCACGAGATGCTGGCGCGTCGTGTGAGGAACAACGTCGAGCAGCACGGAGCGATCTACACGGCGGCCGCGGAGTGCGAAGACCTCGGTGACGTCGATGCGCTGATCGAGGTCTACAACCGGCTTCTCCCGCCGACCGAACGGCACGCGCCGCGGAAGCTAGTCCACGCGAACGGGCACGTTTTCATCGTCGGGTACGAGGACGACACGGTGGCGATCATTGAGAAGCTACAGGCGATCGCGGACGAAGGCATCGAAGGACACACCGAGGACGTCCAGGAGTGGCTGGATGAGAACCCGGACGAGGTCGACGACGACTTAAAGGCCCACGCGCTGAAGGCGCTCTTCGCACGCTCGAAGGTCGCGCTCGTCTACGGTGCGGCCGGGACGGGGAAGTCCACGATGGTGGACCACATCGCCAACTACTTCTCCGCCGAGCGGAAGCTCTTCCTCGCGCACACCAACCCGGCCGTGGACAACCTCAAGCGGCGGGTGCATGCACCAAACGCCGAGTTCCGCACCGTCACCAAGCACGTCTACAACAGCTCTTCGTTCGGGCCGCACTACGACATCGTCGTGATCGACGAGTGCAGCACCTTGAGCAACGCCAGCCTGCTCAAGGTGCTTAAGAACACCAGCTTCGAACTGCTGGTTCTCGTCGGCGACGTCTACCAGATCGAGTCGATCGAGTTCGGCAACTGGTTCAGCCTTGTCCGCGCCTATATCCCCAAGGATTCGGTCTTCGAGCTGACTAAGCCGTGGAGGACGGAGGACGAGGCGCTACTCACTTTGTGGGACCGGGTGCGGAACCTGGACGACCGGATCGAAGAGTCGCTGGCCAAGAACGGCTATTCGAAGGCGCTGGGCGACGCGCTCTTCAAGCGTGAGAGTGACGACGAGATCGTGCTCTGTCTGAACTACGACGGGTTGTACGGCATCAATAACGTCAACCGATTCCTGCAGGCGAGCAACCCGAACCCCGCCGTGACCTGGGGCGAGGTGACCTACAAGGTCGGTGACCCGGTGCTCTTCAACGAGACGGAGCGCTTCCGGCCGGTCATCTTCAACAACCTCAAGGGCAGGATCGCCGGCATCGAACGAGTGCCTGGTCGCATCACATTCGACGTCGACCTCGAACGAGAGGTCGACGAGGATGATCTGTTCCATACGGACCTGCGCTGGGTCGAGGGCTCGATCGTCCAGTTCGATGTCTTCGACCGCGTGAACTCGGACGACGATGACGATGACGTCAACACGCTAGTGCCCTTCCAGATCGCGTACGCCGTCTCGATCCACAAGGCACAGGGTCTGGAATACGACTCGGTCAAAGTCGTCGTCACCGACGCGAACGAGGAGCGGGTTTCCCACAGCATCTTCTACACGGCGATCACGCGGGCCAGGCGTCGGCTCGGTGTGTTCTGGACGGCAGAGACGCAGCAGCGGATTCTGAGCCGGCTGGCGGTGCGCGAGAACGCTAAGGACGAGAACCTGCTTAAGGTCCGTCGTGGTGTCACGCCGCTTGGCGCGCGGCCAAGGCGGCAGAAGGAACGTCGCCGACCGTAGTAACCGCAGTGGAAGAGGTATCGAAGAAGACCCGTGCATCGAAGGCGCCTCGCTCTCCCCTTTTGGACATAGGTTTCTACAGGTCAGCTGTTCTGATTAAGAATTGCGTCGAGTACTTCGGCCGGAACAGGGTCCGACGGCATTGCTGGCCATCCTATGAAGCTGCGGTCGGCCTTAGCGTTGGCCATCGGTCCGGTGTCGCCGTCGAGGATGACGCGCAGGTGGGGTTCGAGGTGCTGGATCCACCACGAGGACATGGCTGACATGGAGTCGGAGGCGCGTGCTTCTTCCCATGCCTGGTGCAGTGCTGTCAGGCGGGCGACGACTTCGGGGTAGGCCCACCATCTCGGGTCCCAGGACAGGCCGCCGTCGTTATCGCTGATCCGGCGGCGGATCACGGGGACGAAGAAGCCTTCGACGAACTCGATGACGTTCTTGAACTTCGGTTGTTTCTCCTCTGGTTCGTCTTCGCTCTGATTGCCATCTTCGGTCAGCTCGTCCGCGAGTTCGTCATCCTCGTAGGAGTCGGTGTCCTCACCGTCGTATTCGTCGGCGGGGTCGTAGTCATCGGTGGCACCGAACTCGTCGCCGTCTGGTGCTTCGTTGGTGGTGTCCCATTCGTCGGGGGCTGCAGTGTTGATCTCGACCATGGTCAGTCCTTCGTCAGAAATTCGGAGTGGAAGAGCCGGTCGGCGCGAGAGGTGTCCGGCACCGGTTCGACGGGGATCGGCGTCGTATCGGGGCGGTCCTCGGGCAACGTCTCCAGGGTGGCCGCAACGTCGGCGCGGTCGGATTCGCCGACGGTCAGGGCTTTCTGCTTGGCCGGTGCGAGCTGCTTGCTCTCACGCTGGGATTGGCGAATTGCTTCGGCGAACGGCGAGTTCCCCCAGAATGCTTTGCGGACCAGGATCGGGGTGGAGCCGCCGATCGTCACCAGCGCACGGGTTTTCGGCAGGGCCCGCAGGTCCCGCTTTTCGAAGATGTTCTCCTTCTGCCAGCTGCTCGACACACTCGCCTGACCACTGGAAAAGAAGCCGGTGGGACGGCTGCGGGACTCGGTGTCGACGTAGTGGGTGCCGACCGCATCGACCAGGCCGGACAGGAAGGCGTCGTCTTCGACGTTGCCGCCGTACCAGACGACGCTGCACGCATCGACCATGGACTTGAAGGCTTCGCGTCCCCAGACCTTCTCCCCTTGGGAGGGGGACTGGAAGAAGGTGATGAGGATGATGCCGCGGCCACCGAAGTGCGAGTACCAGCGGGGTAGGTCCTCGATCTTGCAGATGTTGGCAGCTTCGTCGAGCACCGCCGTCAGCGGGATCGGCATCCGCTCCGATTCCTGCTGCTCGGAGTATTCCTCGGCGCAGGTAAGGATCTGCCCGACCAGGGCACTCGAGATCGCCGAGGACGAGCCGGGGCCGTCCTTGGACAGCGCATACATCGTGTCGGTGCGGCGGGCGAACTCGGCGGAAATGAACTCCGGCAAGTCGTGGACGTGCTCCCCCTCTGTGACGGTGACCCGGCCGGACTGGTCGGTGCCGATCACCACCCGACGGTTCGGCAGGACCGCTTCGGCATAGCGAGGCTCGTCCAACGGCGAGAGGAAGCGCCGGGCCATGTCGTAGAAGCCGTCACGCTGCTTGGCGTTGACGGCCTGCTTGCCGCGCATCGTGCGGGCCAGCTCCGGGTAGCCGTACTGCTCGAGCACGGCCGGAGGGATCTGCGACTGGGTGTGGGTCAGCCACTCGACCACATGCCGGATGTCCCCGCCGGCCAGAGCCGCGGCGAGCAGGTAGGAGGCGAACAAATCGCGGGCGTTGCCGTCGAAGTAGGCATCGACCCGGGCACCGGCATCGGTGGCAGCGGAGATGAAGTAGCCGCACACCGCCGCAGCAGAAGGCAGGTCGGTGACGGTGCGCAGCGGGTCGAACCAGAAGCTCGCACGTTCTTGTCGGTTGCCGGTAGACACGCCTTGCAGGTCGAACACCCATACCCGTCCTGTTTCGCGGCGGATGCCGACGGTGTGCGAGTACACATCCCCGCGGTTCGAGGCCACCAGCGCCGCCCCCGGGGCGTGGCAGATCGCGGGAATAGCGAACGAGGCGGACTTGCCCATGCGGGCGCCGGCGAAAGCGATCGCCACGAATTCCCAGGTCATTCGCAGCGTGCGATCCCCGACCACGGTGTGTCCGAGAGGGATACCGAGATAGCCGGGATGAGTCTGCGAGATGGCGGGGGCGAGCCGGTCGGTGGAGGCGGCGAGGTACGTCGGGTCGGCCTCATCGACCTCCTTCGGGTCGACCATCGTGCGGGCGAGGCGGTCGATGCGCTGTTCGAACTGCTTGCCCTGCACTGTCTCGAGCACCCCGAACCGGCGCAGCGCCCACCATCCGAACCCGGCGAGAGCGGCGAGCAGGACCAGCTCGACACCGAGGATGATGGTTGCGCCGGCCGGCCAGCTCGTCGAGCCGAACCCTAGGGCGAAGAACAAGCCGATCGGGTTCCAGGTGGGGTCTGCTCCCCCGCCGGTGTTGTAGGCGATCGTCGGCAGATAGGCCGCCACCAGCAGGGCCGGGAACGCCTTGAGGAACACCTCGTCGGCGGCCGAGGAGCTGCGCGGTCGCTCGCGTCTGGTGTGTGCCATCGTTTGTGCGCCCCCTTCTACTGCTGGAATCGGTAATCGGTCAGTCGCCACCCGTCGTCGGTGCGGACGATGGTGGTGCGCCACAGCTGGGGGGTCAGGCGGGTGGTCTGCCCGCTGGCGTGCAGCACCGTCTGGGTGCAGATCACGTCGAGGACCACGGTGCGCATCCCGGCCGGGGCCGCCGGAGTGGTGTCCGAATGGGCGCACACCGCCGTGACCGCGTCTTTCGCCGCGGCCCACTGCTGCCAGTCGGCATCGGGCCGGACGTCGGCACGGCTGCCGGATTCGGCAACGGCGAGCAGGTCTCCGCCGAGATACGGTGTGGCCCGGATCAGGGCGTCGGCCTTGCTCTCGTCGATCGCCGGCTGCCAGGACAGGATCATCTGCATCGCGGTGATCGCGGTCTGGTCGGCGTCGATCTGCTGGGGTGAGAGCGGTTCGATCACCTGGTGGTCGTCGCTGCCCTCACGGGTGTGCTGGTCGCGGGTGGTGTCGCTGCCGCAGCCCGCCAGGGCGACGGCGGCCGCGGTGCACACGGCCGCGATGGTGACTCGTGTGATCCTCACGGGTGTACCTCTTTTCACTGGTTGCCCATCGCCCGGTACTGCGGTTCTGCGGCGATGATCTTGTCGGCGTAGGGGCGGGTCTGGACCACGTAGTCGGTGTGCCCGGTGGGGAAACCCCCGGAGTTCAGGACGGCGCCTTCGCCGGCGTTGTAGCCGGCCAGATACAGCTCGGTGCGCCCGTTCGGTGCGGAGACCACCCCGTCTGCGATCGCCCCGTCGATGGTGGCGGCGATGGTGCACATGTAGTGGCCCTGGGCCATGACCGCATCGCCGATGCTGTTCACATCGACCCGGCCGTCGCCGTCGTAGTCGCGGCCATAACTCGCCCAGGTGCCCGGCATGAACTGCGCCGGTCCCCTCGCCCCGGTGACCGATACCGGCGCGGAGTCTCCGTGGCGGAAGCCGTTCTCGGCGGCGAGCTGGGCGGCCAGCAGCGAGGGTGTGATCTGCGGGCAGATCGACCCGGCCCGCTCGATCCACGGAACGAACTCGTCCGGCACTGTGCCATCGGCGAGCCGGTCGCCGATACCCTCACCGGAGATGAGGCAGTCGGCGGCCGCGGCGGTGGCGTTGCCGCTGCCACCGGGCAGCGATCCCCACGACACCAACCTCTCGTCGGTGCCCTGACCGTGGACGCTGATGTGCACGTGGTCGTAGTGGTTCTCGGTCTCGCTGCCGCGGTCTTCCATCAGACTCGGGGCACCGCCGACGGGGTAGTAGGTCTGCCGCCAGATCACGTACTCGACATTGAAGAACTCCGCGTTGGCCAGGATGTAGTCGGTGATCTCGTCCCCGAGAGCCACCCCGTCACCGGAGCGATAGTTCGCGATCATCAGATCCACAGCCCGACCTTCGGTGTGATCGCTGGCGTAGCCACCGTCGGCGCGCCACCCCCCGATGCTCGCGATCCGGTCCCCGAACTTCAGGTGGGCAGCGCGAGCGAGTTTCTTCGCATCGACCTGCAGGCCCTGCTCGGAACCGGCCGACGGCGGCAACGGTTGCGCCAAGTTCCCCTCCGGCGGGGCGGACGGCACCGCGGTGGGTGGCCCGGCCGAGGACTGTCCCGGTGCGGGAGCGGAGTCGTAGTAGGGCAACGGGTCCACCGCTGCGGTGCCCCAGCCGCCGGGCCAGACTTCCCAGTGCAGATGCGGGCCGGTCGATTCCCCGCGATTGCCCACGGTGGCGATCTGCTGACCGGCGCGGACCTGCTCGCCGACGGCGACGGTGTAGGTGTCGATGTGCCCGTACACGGTGGACACCAGCTGCCCACCCTGCACGTGGTCGAGGACCACCCACTGCCCGAACCCGCTGGCGGGGCCGGCATGGCGCACCACCGCGTCGGCCGAGGCGTAGATCGGGGTGCCGATGGCCCCGGCCAGGTCGATGCCCTGATGCTGGGTCCCCCACCGCTCACCGAACCTGGAGGTGAGGGTGACGGCGGAGGGATCGACCGGTTTGAGGAACGAGCCGGTCGGTGCGAGCCGGTCCCCCGACCCCACACCCGAACCGGGGCCGAGGCAACTCGTGCCGGCCTGACGGTCTTGTTCGTCCTGGATCCCCATCACCAGCACGAGGAGCAGGAAGAACGGAATCAGTGTGAGCGCCAGGATCAGCGCGATCAGGCCGGTACCCCCCTTGGTGTTCACCGCAGGCTCAGATCCTCAGCGGCGATGCCGTGCTTGCGTGCCAGCGCCCGGTTCAGGTCCTGCGCCAGTGCGAGCTCCGCCTCCAGGGCGGCGACTTCCTGCGGTGTGCGGCGAGGGCGCCGGCCGGAGCGGTTGACCCAGCCCCGCACCGTCGTCTCGGCCACATCCAGCTGCGCCGCAGCCGCTCGCGTAGCAGCGGTGAAGCTGACCCCTACCTTCATGCGCCCCAGAACCACTTCGATCGCGGCCTCACGAGTGAGGTCATCGACCAGGGTGTACCGGCGACGGCCGGGACGGCCACGCCGGCTCATGCGGCGAACTCCTTGGCTCGATCCTCATCGGCAGCCCGCAGACGGGCATCGGTGTCGTGAATCCCGGAATCCTTTTCTGCCTGGGGCACCCACACCTTGAACGGGGTGCCCGGTGTTGCGCCTTCGCCGAGCTTGAGCAGGAAATGCCCGACACCGGCGGCGGTGCGCTTACTGCCCGCCGAGACGGTGCCATCGCCGTCTCCGGTGACCTTGCGGCGTGCTTGGCGCAGTGCCTTCTTCTCCTCCACCGAGGAGGTGCTGTCGTTGGCCCAGCCGGTCACCATCGCCCGCTCAGCGCGAGAGAACTTCATGAACCGGCCGAGCCGGTCGAGTTCGGCCTCGGGGACCGGGCCGACGATCCGGGCGCGGGAGCGCTCGATCATGCCCAGCGCCCCGACCTTCTCGAAGTCCGCCAGCGAGTGCGTGACCATCGTCATCGCCACACCCATCGACCGCTGCAACCGCTGCACCGCATCCAACCGGGCCACCGCCGAGCTGCCGGTCGCGATCACCTGCCAGACCTCGTCCAAGATGATGTGCGCCGCCAGAGCCTTGGCACCGGGCACCTTGTTGTCGGCCAGGATGTGCGCCGCTTCCACCGCCGCGAACGCTTCGTTCCATCCGGCGAGCAGCACCGCAGCCCGCATCAACTCGTCGCCGGGCGGCACCGAGGACATGTCCAAATCGACCATCGGCTTGGTGATATCGATCCGCACGGTGCTGTGCCGGTTGAAGGTCTCTCCGAACCGGCCTTTGACCAACGCGCGCAGCGAGCGCAGCAGCGGTTTGATCTGACCGCGGTATTCGTCGTCGGTGTCGGCCACCGCGTCGTCCATCAGTTCCTCGGGGCCGGTCGAGATCAGCGTCAGCAGGTCCTCGAGGCGGGCGGCGTGGTCGTTGTCGAACCGTGAGCCCGGGGCGTAGAGCAACCGGATCGCCGAGGCGAGCAGGGTTTCCTCGAAGTCCTTCAGCGGGCCACGGCGGACGATCTCGAGCAGCGCGCAGATCATGTTCAGCTGGCGGGCGTGCAGCGCGAACTCGGCCTTCTCCCGTTCGAGCGAACCTGCGGGCAACTGCTCGATCGCGTCGCCGATCGGGCCGCGATCGAGGGGGTTGATCGCGCCGGTGCCGTAGCCGACCTCGCTGACCTGCCCGCCGACCTGCTCGGTGAGCACCCGCAGGTCCGGCTTGACGTCACCGGGCACGAGCACCAATGTGCCTCGCGCAATATCGCCAAGGGCGATCCGGCGCAGCAGCGTCGACTTGCCGAATCCGTTGAGGGCGCAGATGAAGCAGGACGGGGCGGTGATCGCCTTCATCTTCCAGGCGTAGAGCGGATCGAAGCCGACGGCCGCGCCGGTGGTCAGATGCCGACCCAGCGGGGTACCCAGCAGCGGGGCCTTCGCGCCGACGATCCACGGGTAGATCCCAGCGACCTGAACCGAGGTGCCCCGGTATTCGACCGGCGGCATCACCGTGGACATCCGGCCACCACCGACCCCGTCGAATCCGCGATCGTCGAGATCGGCGAGCGGGCGGTCGAAGCCGTCGGAATTGATCCGGGTCAACCGCTCCACCGTCGCCCGGCGACTGTACTGGCGATTGACCAGGCTTTTCTTCCATGCCTTCGTGAGCCCGGTGGCGGTGGCGGCCTGCTCTTCGAGCCGGGACAACTCGTCGTCCGACAGCAGAGTCTTGGCGATCTTCTGCGCTGTGAGCAGCCGCGACGATCTCGTGGCGTTGCGTGCACTCATGGATGTGCCCTTTGCGTGTTCAGTTGCTGAGGAAGCTGGGAATGGTGGTGTGGTCGGGGGCGATGACCCCGACACCGAGGGAGGCCGCGAACGCTGCGGCCTGCCAGCACCACGAGCGGCGGATTGTCAGTCGGCTCTGGCGCGAGAGGTCCTCGACCAGGGCGTCGATCTTCGGCACATCGGAGCTGCCGGCCGGTTCGGTCACGGTCACCAGCACGCCGAAGCGCACCATCCCGGCGCCACGGGCCTGTTCCATGCGGGCCTGGGCCGTGGCCGCCAGCTCGATCTGCGACTTCGCCGAACCGATCGATCCGTTCTTGAGCGACCCACCATGTGCTTCGGCCATCGCGTTGCGGTAGTCGCTGTCGGCGATGTCGGTGGCTTCCCCGGCCGAATGCGGGCGGTAGAGCACCGAGACCCGCTTGAGCGGCACCGCCTCGTTCGGGGCCAACAGGCGCTGCAGCACCCGTTCGGTCACCGCGCCCTTGGGTGCTTCGCGCATCTCCCAGGTCACCGACACCGCGCCGTCGTGGACGTATTTGCCGCCGTCGGCGCTTTCCAGGGCGGTCCGCGGACCGCAGTCCTCCCAGGTCAACCCCGTGCCCTCGCCGGAGTACACGCCGGCTTCCACATCGACGAGCGAGGCCGGGTCATAGGAGCGGCGCACGAACGCCATGATCTCGTCGGCATCCATCGGCGAGCAGGGCACACCGGAGCGTGCTGCCGACGCCGTCAGACCGGGCAGACGCCGGCCGAGTTCGACAGCCTGCTCGGAAGGGTCCTGTTTGCGTTCGGTGGTCTTGGCTTCGAAGGTGATCGCGATCCTCGCTGCGAGGCGGATACCGCCGGAGGTCAAGCCGGTGGCGAGCTGGTAGGCCGCATCGCGGGCCAGCTGCGGGGCGTCGGCGCGGGTGTTCTGGTGCACCGTTTCGTACAGCTCGATGCCGGTCTCGGGCAGCGTCTCGACGGTGGTGACCACCGCGAGGATGTCCGAGGTCTCACCGGCCCCGGACAAAAACTGTGCCCAGTTGCCGACATAGTGGTCGATCACGTCCTGGTCGACGGCTTCGGCGCCTTGGGGGTAGGCGTCGAAGACGACGGTGTAGGCATTCTTACTGGGCATGTGGATCATGCCGAAGGTGCGCCCGTCGGAGTCGATGCCTTCGTAGAGCTCGGTCTCGCCGAGCACGCCGGGAAGACGGTAGGCCCGCCCGGGAACGCGGGAGAACGTGCCCGAAGCGTAGGCGTGCTCACCGCGGCGGCGGCCGCGCCAGAACTGGAATCGCATCAGTGCCCTTTCGTAGCCGGAGCGGCCGTCACGGGAGATGACCAGGGGGATGAAGCACACGATCACCGGGATGGCCAGCAGCAATGCGACCGTCATGCCGAGGAACAGGCCCGCGATGATGACGACGGCTGCGGCGGCGATCCCTGCGATCGAGGTGCCGAAGGTGGCTCCGAGCAGGCCGGTGCTGCGGGGCCGGCGCCAGTTGCCGTAGGTGTTGAATGTCGGCTCGTTGCTCACTGTTCGAAGCCCCCTCGGTTGAACTGGTGACCGGCCCCCGTCGCCACAGGCGCATCGAAGCCGGAGTGACCGGAACCGCCCACTCCAGAACTGCCGGACGCAGCGGCACCGGGGGTGCCCGAGTCGTTGCCCTGCGGGCCACCACTGCCGACGGCGGCGCTGCCATCACGGGCGGACGGAGTTCCGTTCTGATTGCCGCCTGCCTGTCCACCCCCGGCACCCCCTGCGGCCCCGAAACCCGACGGGGTAGCCCCACTCGGAGAATTCGAGATGCTCGATGAGGTGGTGCTGGTGGTCGCCGCGCCGGATGCTGCGCCGCTGGCACCGCCGGTGGCGATCATCCCGCCGACCTTCGCGCCGACCGCGGCCACGCCGGCGGCTGCGGCCAGGCCGCTGCCGCCGCCCCCCAGTGCACCGACGTTCGGGACGATCAACCGCATCAGGGCAGGCAGCACCAGCGCCGCAGCGCACAAGGTGATGACCCCGGACAAGGCCATGAACCCGTCGCCGTTCTCGGGGTCGGTAATGGTCGGGGTGGCTTCGAGGAACAGGATCGCCGAGACCCCGATCACGAACGCCCCGACCGGTTTGACCAGCAAGAACGCGATCGTCCAGGCCAGCATCTTCTCGTATGCCTGGCTGCCGACCTTGGTGCCTCCGGCCGCGCCGGCGATCGGCAGCGCCGCTGCCATGAGCACGAGAATGCCGGTGCGCAGCAGCATCAAGAACGCCATCATCAACCCGCCGAGCATGCCGATGATGCCGATCAGAAACAGCAGGCCCACCCCGGCCGGACCCGAATACAGGTAGATCGAGACCATCGCTTCGGCCAGTCGGGACGGGTCGGAGCCGACCGCACTGTCCATGAACCAGGCCGAAATCTGGTCCGACAGTTCGGTGCCGAGCACGATCAGCGTCGATGCTCCCCCGGCGAGCAACGCCGCACGGCCCATCTGCTTGAGGCCCTCTTCCGAGGTGTCGCGGATCGCGCCGGAGCGGGCCAGTGCCAGCCGGCCGCCGAGCAGGATCAGAGACAACGACAGGGCCGCGACCTGGATGTAGAAGGTGTAGTCGTTGACCGTCGCTACCGTGGCCTGGAAGGTGTCCCCGTCCATCTCGGTACCGGTGATCCACCATCCGAGCGCGAACTTCAGGACCGCGACACCGGCGTTGCCGATCCACAGTGCGGTCTTCTCGACCGCGCCTTCCGCGACACCGCCAGCTACTTCTTCAAGCTTGCCCACACCGGCATCGACAACCTCACCGACACCTTCGCCGCAGCTCGGTACGAAATCCGTATCGATGTCCGCGAGAGCTCCGATCCCCTTCAAAGCTGCGCTGACAGCCGTGCCGCCTGGGGTACAGGTCAAGATTCCAGCACCCTCAGACAACGAGAAACCCGAGTCTTGCTCTTCGACTTCGGAGCTATCGGCGCTGGTGCTGGACGAATCCGTCGAGGAGTCCTCTGTTTCCTGTGCAAACGCCGTACCTGCCACGCCGAAAGTGACCACCACCGCGACACACGCAGTAATCAGCAGGCGCAGAAAGCCCGTGAACAGGCTGCGATTCACCACCATTGCTGCCACCCGTCGGCCGGCACCGGCTCGTACTCGACACCCAACGCAGTCGCGTCGCCCTTGAGAACCCACCCGGTGTCCTCGCGCCACACCATCGGAATCTTCGAGGCCACAACCTTCGTGGAGCCATCATCCATTTCCGCGGTGTAGCCGAACTTCACGAGGGCCAGGTCGGGGTTGAAGATCACTTTGATCATCGGCAGAGCCGCGGTCGCCATGCTGTCGGGTAGACCCAGGTCGGCGAACTGCCCCGTCGGATCGGACAGTTTCCCGGCCTGTTCGAGCAGTTCGAGACGATCCGCGCCCCCGGTCACATATGCGAAGTAGTGCGCAGCGGCGAGTGCCGCTCCTTGCGCGGTGCGAGAGAACCCGGTGGCGACACCGTTGTCGGTGAACCCGGTGGGGCCATCGGAAGTCGAGAACGGCAGGTCCATGTTCCCGTGGATGCGCTGGAGCATCACCCCGCTAGGGGCCTGGTCCGCCGGACGGTTCGAGCTGGCCAGAGTGTCGGACAGGATCACACCGTGGGGCTCGAGCGGCACGTAGATAACACGGTTGCCTTTGTCGAAGACCGGGTCCGGCTCGAACAGTCCGTCCTTGTCCTGGGCGGTAGCGCTACTGCCGGTGGTCGGATCGAGAGAGACCAACGGCTCTGCGTCCTCGCCTCGGAAGACCATCACCAGGCTGACCACGACACCGACGACGACGATGATGGCCACCGCCGCCAAGCCAATGGTGAGTTTGGTGGCCGACGATGCGCGTTCGTTCTCGGCTTCGAGCGAGGGAGTATTCTTCTCGTTGGTCGAGTCGGTGGTGTTCTGCTCGGTCACTTACGGGTCTCCTCGAGGTCGACCAGCTCCGACGGCAGCGCGTCGAGGGCGGTGATGGTGGCGGTGTCGTTGCTGGGCAGGTTCAGCCGCCAGTCGTCGTCGATCCACACCACCAGGGTGGTCGCGGAGG
>NZ_WVTE01000215.1:0-51392 GCF_009939605.1 Rhodococcus sp. YH1
CGGATCGGTCAGCAGCCGCCGCAACCGGACGGCCGGGGGCGCCTGCGCGGTCCGGAGCACCTGCGTCGGGCGCGCGAACTCCGCCACTTCCGCGGTGGGTGCCGACAGCGCCGGCGCCGTACCCGGGGGCGCGCCGGGTAGGCACTGTACGACCGCCTCCGCCAGTGTGTGCGCCGCAGTCGCCGTCACGACGAGATCGCCGGCACGTCCCGGATCCTGCCGCGCCAGAACGGCGGAGTCGTGCCTGATGCATCCCCGCAGCCGCAACTCGGAGCCCTCCGAGAACTGCCCGTACACCTCGACGGCGACCTCCGCGTATCGCATCGTCGCTATCGCCGCGGTGAGCCGCTCGTCGGGATTCGTGCGCCGCCACCGGTGGGCCGCCTCGAGGTTCGCGGCGTGCTCGTCCTCCCACAGCGCGGTGGAGCGGTAGCGCAGAGGAAACGGAATCTCGTCGAGTCCCGTCGCGGTCCACAGGGCCAGGAACCGGTCGGGGGTGAGCCGCCACCTCATGCCGGATCGACCCCCAGCACCGGCGGCGCGGTGAGCGGCATCGGACCGACGAGCTCGTTCCCGTTGTCGGCGCCCACCAGATAACTGGGCACCGTGCGGGCGGCCTCGTCGTCGCGCGCAGGACGCGCCGGGGCGCCCAGCATGCCCGGGTACATGCCGCCCGGACGGGCCGACCCGGCGCGGGCGCCGGCGCCCGACGTCGCCGGGTTCGTCGTACCGTTCGCGACCGGTAGGCCACCCACGGGTCCGAGCCCGCCGGGACCGGCAGCGCCGGAGCCGCCGCTTCCACCGCCGGCGCCTCCGGACGTTGGACCACCGGGTCCGCCCGGAGGTCCACCCGAACCCGGGTACCGCTCCGGGCCCGACGTCGCGCCGGCCGTCGTCGTCGCGGCCGGGGTGGTGGCTGCAGGCTCGCCGGCGCCCGGCGCCGGGCCGCCAGGGTCTGCTTCCCCGTCTGTCGCGGAGGTGCCGCGGGACGGAGCGTCCGTGACCTGCCCGTCGTCGGCGCCGGCCACCGAGGCCGAGGGCCCGGTGCCGGCCGCCGAGGCCGAGGGGCCGATGCCGCCGCCCCGGCCCTCCGCGCTGCCCGAGGGGTGCCGCGACAGATCTGCCCCGACCGGACCGGATCCTGCCGTCGCCTCGTGCGGCGACGGCAGGACCGGAACCGCCGTGCCGGATTCACGGTAGTGCGGGACGTAGAGCAATTCCATGACGCGTACCGCCTCGGCGTGCGCCGCCTCCGCCGCCCGCGCGAACTTGGTCGTGTCCTGGGGCACCACCACGCCCAACGGCATCGGAATCTGCGCCGGCGGTGGTGGCACGTGGTTCCGCACAGCCGAAGCGACCTCCGATGCCGCAGCGAGTTTGGTCGACACCGCAAGCAGCGCGGTCACGAGTTGTTCGGTCGACCTCGCGAAGGAGCGGGTCGCCGCCACGGCGCGGCGCGCCGCGTCACCATCCCACCCCTCGGCAATCTTGTTGCAGATCATCTGGGTTCCGAAGATGAAACCGACGCTCATGTCGGTCGCGATCTTGCGCCAGCTCTCCGCCAGGCTTCGCATCGCGCCCGGGTCCATTCTCTGGACGTCTCGATAGATGGCGTCGTGCTCCATACTGTGGAAGTTCTCGAATGCGGTGGCGTAGTCGGGATCGAAGCTGCCTTCGAGCCGTGCCACCAGTCTGGTGTGCCAGTCCGCCAGCGCGCCGACCCGCTCCGGTACCCGATGCTCGAGCAGCGGTTCGAGCATCGCTGCGACGGGATTCTCGTTCTCCGGCACCCTATTCGGTGCTTTCGCTCACGGTCGCGACGTGCTGCGCCGTGCGTCTTCCGGTGCCGTGCGAAACATCAAGTGACGTGTCCATGGAGTCCCCCCGATTCCGTGGTAGTGCGCAGCATCGTAGCGGACCGTGCGGTCTCGTGGCGAGTCGTGCCGAGGAACGAACGGCATCAGCCATCCGCGACTTTTCCAGTCATGCGCTCCCCCAATTGTGTTCGCGGACGACTGGCGCCCGCGCGGATACAGCACGACTCGTGGAATTCTCCGGGTTTCGGAGTGATGCGCAGTGGCGGCGGTTCACGCGGAGTCGGTGGTGCCGAGTTGCCGGGCCCAGTCGTAGTCGGCGTCGAGGAAGCCCTGTCCACCGGCGGCGAACGTATCGCGCATGCGGGAGAGCACCTCGTGGAACTGGGTGAGACGCTCGTAGGCGGACTCGGGGGTGCCTCTGGCCTTGGTGAGGAAACCTTGCCGAAGCTGTTCCGCGGACTCGAATCCACCGAAGCTTCCGACTTTGGCCAGGTCTTCCGAATTGTCGATCGCATCGGAGAGTGTCGCGAGCATGGTGTCGCAGATGGCGACGATCTCGTCGATGGTATGTGGGTCGAGTCGCAGCGCTTCGCTCACCTCGGGCCTTTCGATCAGTCGTCGATGACGGCGGCCATGCGCGAGGCTGTGTCCTCGAGCCCGGCGCACCATTCGTTGTTCGGGACTCCATTGCCGTGGTCGGGGTGATAGATGCGCGAGATGATGAGAACCCCGTACGACGTCTCCACAGTGACGGCACACGACTGACGCAAGCTCGGGTCGACCTCGAGGAGGGCGCGTCGTCCGTTGATCTCGATGGGAGTGGCGTACTCGGCGACCTTCTCCTGCACCTCGGCGAAGGTGATGTTGCCGGAATTGAGATTGAGTCCGTAGCGACGGAGAACGCCGGGGATGCGCAGCGTGCCGTGATAGCTGCACCCGAGGAAGGTGTAGTGCGTCGCGGCGAAGTCGCTGATCTCCTCCGACCTCGGGTCGTAGCCCGCCTCGACGAGCACTCGGTCGGGGATGTCGAGGCAGGGGTCGAACGTGACTGGGGGGCGGTCGGATTCGTCGACGATGCGGGGTGTGCGTGTCGTCGTGGTGGTGGCGGGTGGTTCCGTGGGTGCCGCGGGCGTGACGGCGGTGCACGCGCTGACCGCCGCCGCGACGAGGGCGACGATCCATCCGCGAGTGCGCAGGTGTCGTCGTCGCTCTCGTTCGCTCGCTTCCCGGTCGCACGCGACGTCGATTGCGGGCGCGGACGACCGACAGCCGCGCGAACATTGCCCCCCACCCATGGACCCCCCGATCCGTCGTGTGGGGACAGATGCTAGCGGACGGCGCCCACGAGCCGGAGGGCGAGATCGGAGTAGAGGTGCGCGAGGGCGTGGGGCTCGTGGTAGCGGCCGGAGGGGTACCAGCGGCAGATGTCGACGCACAGCGACATCAGGGCAAGGGTGACGCCCTCGGTGTCGGGGACGGTGAACTCACCCGAGGCGACGCCGGCGTCGACGATGGTGCGGACGACCTGGGTGGTGCGCCGCCGCAGGCCGGTGATGACGCGGTAGTGCTCGGGCGTCAGGGCGGTGAGCTCGTACTGGACGACGCGGGCGCGGCGATGGTGCTCGGCCTGCCACTCGGCGAACCGGCCGATGACGTTGGCCAGCCGAGTGGTGGCGTCCTCGCCGGGGAGGTCGGCGTCGCGCACGACCTCGAGGGCCAGGTCGTGGCCCTCATAGCTGATCGCGTAGAGCAGCTCTTCCTTGGACTTGTAGTGGGGATACATCGCGGCCGGGCTCATGTCGAGGCGGGCGGCGATCAGCCTGGTGGTGGTGCCGCCGTAGCCGTTCTCGGCGAACACCTCGACGGCCGCCTCGCGTAGGCGGGCCGCGGCCTTCGATCCGCTGATCACCGCGTCCCTCGATGTGCTCACGTCCTGCTCCCGTTCCTGCTACGGCCCTGGTTGACAAGATAGCGGCCGCGGTTCACTATAAGCGCACGCTTAGAAAATAAGCAGATGCTTACAGATTTGAGGAGCGGTTGATGCAACGCACCCTGTACGGCCCCGATCACGAGGCGTTCCGCGAGTCGGCGCGCGAGTTCGTGAACCGGTTCGTCATGCCCCGTGCGGAGGAGCTCATCGAACGTCACGAGATTCCCCGTGACATCTGGATCGAGGCCGGTAAGGCAGGCTTCCTGGGACTCGAGATCCCGGAGCGCTTCGGTGGCATGGAGGCGAACGACTACCGCTTCAACGCCATCCTCGGCGAGGAGTTCGCCCGCGCGAACATGGCGCTGTCGTCGTCGATGGGCATCCACTCGGACATCACCGTTCCCTACATCGTCCACCTGGGCAACGAGGAGCAGCGTGAGCGCTGGCTGCCGCGCTGCGCCACCGGTGAGCTCATCTGCGCCATCGGTATGACCGAGCCTTCCGGCGGTTCCGACCTCGCCAACCTGAAGACCACCGCCGTGCGCGACGGTGACGACTGGATCCTCAATGGCGCCAAGACCTTCATCACCAACGGTTACAACTGCGACCTCGTCGTCGTCGCGGCCCGCACCGACCCGTCGAAGGGCGCGAAGGGCATCTCCCTGTTCGCCGTCGAGCGCGGCATGGAGGGCTTCGAGAACGGTCGCAAGCTCGACAAGGTCGGCCAACCCGAGGCCGACACCGCAGAGCTGTTCTTCAAGGACGTCCGCGTCCCGCACGCCAACCTCATCGGCGAGGAGGGCATGGGCTTCATCTCGATGATGAAGATGCTGCCGCAGGAGCGGCTCGGGTCCGCGGTCAACAACGTGCACCACGCCAAGCACATCCTGCTCGAGACCATCGAGTACGCGAAGGAGCGCAAGGCGTTCGGCCAGGCCATCGGCGCCATGCAGTACAACAAGTTCCTGCTCGCCGAGCTGATCACCAAGATCGAGGTGGCCGAGGCCTACGTCGACCAGGCCGTCGAGGCCCACGCCGACGGCAAGCTCACCGCCGTGGACGCGGCCAAGGCCAAGTGGTGGACCGCGCAGACGCAGTCCGAGGTCCTGGACGCGTGCGTGCAGATCCACGGTGGCTACGGCTTCATGAACGAGTACCGTGTGGCTCGTGCATGGAAGGACGCCCGCGTCACCAAGATCTGGGCCGGCACCAACGAGATCATGAAGGAACTCATCGGCCGCGATCTGGGCCTGTAGAGACTCGAAGCGTCAACACAAAACAAGGAGCACGTGATGCCCGAAGCTGTGATTGTGTCCGCCGCCCGTTCTCCCATCGGGCGGGCGATGAAGGGGTCGCTCAAGACGGTGCGTCCGGACGACCTGGCCACCCAGATGGTCGCGGCCGCCCTGGCGAAGGTGCCGGAGCTGGACCCGGCCCAGATCGACGACCTGATGCTCGGCTGCGGCCAGCCCGCCGGCCAGTCCGGGTTCAACATCGCCCGCGTCGTCGCGGTGCAGTTGGGCTACGACTTCCTGCCCGGCGTGACCGTCAACCGTTACTGCTCGTCGTCGCTGCAGACCACCCGCATGGCGCTGCACGCGATCAAGGCCGGCGAGGGCGACGTGTTCGTCTCCGCCGGTGTCGAGTCCGTCTCGAGCTTCGTCACCGGCAACGCCGACGGCCTGCCGAACACCAAGAACCCGCTCTTCGCCGACGCCGAGGCCCGCACCGCCACGCTCGCCGGGGGCGGCACCGCGTGGACCGACCCGCGCAGCGAGGCCCTGCTGCCCGACGTCTACATCGCGATGGGCCAGACCGCGGAGAACGTCGCCTCGCTCACCGGCATCTCCCGCGAGGACCAGGACCGGTGGGGGGTGCGGTCGCAGAACCGGGCCGAGGAAGCCATCAAGTCCGGCTTCTTCGAGCGCGAGATCAGCCCCGTCACCCTGCCCGACGGCACCGTCGTCACCACCGACGACGGCCCGCGGCCCGGCACCACCTACGAGGCCGTGAGCCAGCTGGGGCCGGTCTTCCGCCCGGACGGCACCATCACCGCGGGCAACGCCTGCCCGCTCAACGACGGCGCCGCGGCCCTGGTGATCATGTCCGACACCAAGGCCAAGGAGCTGGGTCTGACCCCGCTGGCGCGGATCGTCTCGACCGGCGTGTCCGGCCTGTCGCCGGAGATCATGGGTCTCGGCCCGATCGAGGCCGTGAAGAAGGCCCTCGCCCACGCCGGCAAGACCATCTCCGACATCGACCTGTTCGAGATCAACGAGGCGTTCGCCGTGCAGGTGCTCGGCTCCGCCCGCGAGCTCGGCATCGACGAGGACAAGCTCAACGTCTCCGGTGGCGCGATCGCCCTCGGCCACCCGTTCGGCATGACCGGCGCGCGGATCACCGCCACCCTGCTCAACAACCTGCAGACCCACGACAAGCAGTTCGGCGTGGAGACCATGTGCGTCGGCGGCGGTCAGGGCATGGCGATGGTGCTCGAGCGCCTGAGCTGACGCGGCCGTCATACGCCGACCTCACGAGGCAGAGCGGATACGACGGCGAAAACCGGGGCGCGATTCGCTTCGCCACGGCTGTGTCCGGCTCGGGTTCCGGACGAGAGTTTGCGCAACATCGCCGATTCGGAGCAAGCCGCAGCGGCGGGACAACAGTCGAGGCGGGCACCCTGGGCGGGACACGACTCCCCGGCAATCCCGAGGACCTCCCGCCGGTTCTGCCCCAGTCTGCCGGTCGACCGCGTGGGCGACCTCCTGACGTCGTCGTATCGGTTCGGTCGATCGGCCCGGCCGCACGGGGCCGTCCCCGTGGATGCCCCACTGCCGCCGCTGCCCAGCCTTCCGCGCCGGAAAGCGGCCCCATCTGCACTGAAGGCTGTCCACCTCAATCGTGGACCGAGCAACCGCCTGCCGCAGGACTCGACACTCCCACCTGCCGGATCGGGGTCATGTCATGTTCGGTTTTTCGGCTCTCTTCTGCGGTGATATCGAATACGTCTCGCCGAGGACGGGCCAATTTATTGACATGCATGTCATCGGACTGCGACGGTGATTCCCATCACACCCTACGTTTGTTTGGAGGAGCGATGTCCGCATCAGCAACCGGTGAGATCACCGCACAGCAGCCGGGTCGGGAAGTAGATGCCGTGGTGGTCGGGGCCGGGTTCGGTGGGCTGTACATGGTGCACCGGCTGCGGGAGATGGGACTGACGGTGCAGGGCTACGAGTCCGCTCCGGACGTAGGGGGAACGTGGTGCTGGAACGGCTACCCGGGCGCGCGGACCGACTGCGAGGGGTACTACTACTGCTACTCGTTCGACCCGGAGATGCTGCAGCAGTGGAACTGGACGGAGCGGTATCCCACCCAGCCGGAGATGCGGGCCTACTTCGGGTACGTGGCCGACAAATTGGATCTGCGGCGCAGTTACCGGTTCGGGACTCGCGTCGAGGCGGCGGTGTTCGACGAGGACTCCGGGCGGTGGCAGGTGCGCACCGAGGCCGGTGAGCGGACCTCGGCGACGTACCTGATCACCGCCGTGGGAATCCTCTCGGCCCCGAACCTGCCGAACTTTCCCGGCGTCGAGTCCTTCGAGGGGCAGTGGTACCACACCGCGTACTGGCCCGAGGAGGGCGTGGACCTGGCCGGCAAGCGAGTCGGGATCATCGGCACCGGCTCGACCGGAGTGCAGGCCATCCCGCTGCTCGCCGAACAGGCCGAGCACCTGACCGTGTTCCAGCGGACCCCGAACTATGTGATCCCCGCCCGCAACCGGCCCGTCTCACAGCAGGAGATGGACGAGGTCAAGGCGCGTTACGACGAGGTATGGGCCAAAGTGCGCCGGCACTGGTTCTCGTTCCCGTTCGACATGGCCAACCTGCTCGCGGGCTCGACGGACGAGGCCGAGCGCACCCGGATCTACGAGCAGGGCTGGGCAAACGGCGGATTCCCGTTCCTGTTCACCTTCGACGATCTGCTGTTCGATCCCGTCGCGAACGAGTCGGCAGCCGAGTTCGTGCGCACCAAGATCCGTGCCGCGGTCGAGGACCCGGCCGTGGCCGAGTTGCTGTGCCCGCGCTACCCCTTCGGCGCCAAGCGTCCGCCGTCGGGCACGGGCTACTACGAGACGTTCAACCGAGACAACGTAACCCTGGTCGACGTGGCCACCAACGCGATCGCCGAGATCACCCCCCGCGGAGTCCGGTTGGCCGACGGCACCGAACACGAGGTCGAAGTGCTGGTCTTCGCCACCGGCTTCGACGCCTCCACCGGAGCACTGACCCGAATGAACATCGTCGGCCGCGACGGACGCGTTCTCGCCGACAAGTGGGCCCCCGGCCCGAGCACCCACCTGGGCATCGGTACGCACGGCTTCCCGAACATGTTCATGATCACCGGACCGCAGAGCCCGTTCACCAACATCCCCCCGTGTGCGCAGAACACTGCCGATTGGATCGCCGAGGCCATCGCCCACCTCCGCCGCGAAGGCGCGACCCGCATGGAAGCCACCGAGGCAGCCGAGCAGGCCTGGACCGAACAGATCACCGCCATCGCCGAACAAACCCTGCTCACTGCCGGTAAGGACGTGCACTCCTGGTTCACCGGCACCAACGTCGACGGCAAGGCCGCCGTCATCAACGTCTTCTTCGGCGGCGCCGACAAGTACATGGACATCTGCGAGCAGGTCGCCGCAGACAACTACTCCGGCTTCGAGATCACCACCACCGAGCCCGCCTACGCCCACTAGCCCATCTCTAGTAATCAGGAGTACCGACGATGACGAACGACGTGCGCACCGACGCTCTGCGCGATCTCTACGGAAGCTGGGCCAAGCGGGCCGCCGACAACCCCGACATGGACCTTGCCACCATGCGCGACATCTACGAGGAAGCGCATCTTCTGGCAACCGAACCCGAGGACGTCACCTACCGCGAGGTCGACGCAGATGGCGTCAGCGCGATGTGGATCGTTCCTGCGGGCGCACCCGACAACGCCGCCATCATCTATACCCACGGGGGCGGATGTTCGGTGATGTCGATGCACAGTCACCGCAAACTCGCCGGCCACCTGGCCAAGGCGGCCGGTGTGAAAGTGCTGAACGTCGATTACCGTCGCGCACCCGAATACCCGTACCCCACCCAACTCGACGAGGCACAGAAGGTCTACCGGTGGTTGCTTGCCCAAGGCATCGAGCCGACACGCATCGCCACAGCAGGGGACTCGGCCGGCGGCAATCTCGCCACCACCCTTGTCCTGGCTCTGCGCGATGCCGGTGAACGCCTTCCGGCCGCGATTGTCGCGTTCTCGCCCTGGTACGACCTGGAACACAGGGGCACTACCCTCGAAACCAATGCCGGCACCGACGCTCTCATCGACCGGGCCGTCGTGGAGATGATGGCCCAGATGTTCCTCGGCGAGAACGGGTCACCCACCGATCCGTTGACCAACCCCCTCTACGCCGATCCCGCCGGTCTGCCGCCGATGTACCTGACCGCCGGCGGCTACGAAACGCTTCGGGACAACGCGGAACGCTTCACCGATCTGGCACGCGGCGCAGGGGTGGAGGTGACTCTGGAGATCACACCGGAAATGCAGCACGTCTTCCAGTTCATGGCTGGACGGTCTCCAGAAGCCGACGCGTCCATCGCGGCGGCAGGCGCCTTCGTCCGTCGACACCTCGACCTCTGATTCATCAGCTACATCTCACACACCTACCTGTGGCCGGCGGGGGTCCGATATCGACTCGGACCCTGCCGGCCGCAGGTGCGACCTCCGTGGTCGCCGCAGCCAGACAGGAGCCCCGGTGAGCGTCTTCGAACTCTCCGAACGCACCCAGCACTACCGAGCCGAACTGCTCGACTTCATGGACTCGCACATCTACCCCGCCGAGTCCGTCTACGACCGGCAGATGCGTGAGTCCGGAGATCCTCACTTCCAACCCCCGATCCTCGAAGAACTCAAAGACGAGGCACGGCGGCGCGGACTGTGGAACCTGTTCCATCCGCATCCGGAATGGGGACCGGGATTGACCAACCTGGAGTATGCACCCCTCGCCGAAATCATGGGTCGCAGCCACATCGCATCGGAGGCCTGCAACTGCAGTGCACCGGACACGGGAAACATGGAGGTGCTCACACTCTTCGGCACCGACGAGCACAAGCGGACATACCTCGAACCGTTGCTGGCCGGGGAAATCCGCTCCGCCTTTGCCATGACCGAACCCGCAGTTGCCAGCTCGGACGCGACCAACATCGAACTCCGGATGGAACGCGACGGTGACGTCTATGTGCTGAACGGCCGCAAGTGGTTCGCCTCCAACGCCATGCACCAGAACTGCCGCGTGCTGATCGTGATGGGAAAGACCGATCCGTCCGCGCCACCGCACCGGCAACAGTCGATGATGGTGGTGCCGATCGACGCCGAGGGTGTCACCGTGGTGCGTAACCTCCCGGTCTTCGGTTATGTCGACCGTGAGGGCCACGCCGAGGTGCTCTTCGACAACGTCCGCGTACCGAAGGAAGACCTCCTCGCCGGGGAAGGAGAGGGCTTTGCGATCAGCCAAGCGCGACTGGGCCCCGGACGAATTCACCATTGCATGCGTGCAATCGGAATGGCCGAACGAGCACTCGAGTTGATGTGTACCCGGGCGCTCACGCGCACGACCTTCGGAGAACCACTCGGCGAACGTGCCAACATTCAGGATTGGATCGCCGAGGCTCGCATCGACATCGAAATGGTCCGTCTGCTCACCTTGAAGGCGGCTCACATGATGGACACCGTCGGCAACAAACAGGCCCGAACCGAGATCGCCGCGATCAAAGTGGCCGCGCCCCGCATCGCCCTGAAAATCGTCGACCGTGCCATCCAGGTGCACGGCGGCGCCGGTGTCACCGACGATTTTCCGCTGGCCATGGCGTACGCCCACCTGCGCACACTCCGGATCGCCGACGGGCCCGACGAGGTCCACCTGCGTGCCATTGCCAAGGGAGAACTGAAGAAGTACAGGTCCGCCACCCGGGAAGCGGTAAGGCCCGACACTGCGAAGGTCGCGGTCGTCCGATGAGCCCATACGAGTTGAAAGGACGCACCGCGCTCGTCGTCGGTGCCTCCCGTGGCATCGGATTGGCCACAGCGCAGGCGTTCGCTGCCGCCGGCGCCGACGTCGTACTCACATCCCGCTCCGCTCAGTCCGCTGACGCCGCTGCTGCAGAGGTCGGGGGGACGGCGATCGGGGTAGGCGTGCACGCCGTCGACGAAGACGGTGCCCGGCGGTGCATCGACGACGTCATCGAGCGATTCGGCGGTCTCGACATCCTGGTGAACAATGCCGGCACGAATCCCGCCTACGGCCGGATGACAGAACAGGATCATGGGCGATTCTCGAAGACGTTCGACGTCAATCTCTGGGCACCGTTGCTGTGGAGCGGTCTCGCCGCGAAAGCATGGATGGCGGACAACGGTGGCGCGATCGTGAACACCGCCTCGATCGGAGGCATGGTCGCCGAGAGGGGAATCGGCGTGTACAACGCCTCGAAGGCAGCATTGATCCATCTCACCAAGCAGCTCGCAATGGAACTCGCACCGGCGATCCGCGTCAACGCCGTGGCGCCAGGAGTGGTGCGCACCAAGCTCGCCGAAGCGCTATGGGCGCAACAGGAACAATCGGTGGCCGCGGCCACCCCACTCGGAAGGATCGGTGAGCCGGACGACGTCGCATCGGCGATCCTGTTCCTCGCCTCCGACGGTGCCCGCTGGATCACGGGCGAGACACTGGTCGTCGACGGTGGTCAACTCCTCGGTGATGCAAGGAACTTTGCAGGATAGACCGCGGCCTCGACGGTGTGCCGGATGTCAGCGGCGGAAGACGAGCTGTTGTCGCCCGGCCGATCGTGTGGTCGAGTGCTCCGCACCGAAGACGTCGACTGCAGCAAATAGACCGTGCTCCACCAAAGGGGGTACTGAACGGCAGAGGCGACCTCATCACGCTCAAGGCCGGAACCCCCGCCGATCCGGATGAGGTGACCGCGCAGGCCGCGCCCGTACTCCGGACGTGGTGGACTCCTGGCCCCGTGATGTTCCAGCCCCGTGGAAGGAGAGTGGTACCGCAGGCTCGGTGTCTGCTGACGAGTCGTGGGGCGGGAGGAGCCAATCCCACGATGCACCGTGCGAATGCGTCCACCGTTCGTCGCACTGGCGCATCCGTCGGCACTGAAGCTCCGCATCTGGGGCGACTCCCCCTTCGAAACGGATGCTGTTCGGGAAGAGCCCATCAGACTGGGATTATCGCGATCGCAGGTGTCGAACACGTGCTCTGGCACGCTCTCATGGCCTTGTCACGAGTGACGGGGTTCGCAAAGGGCTCAAGTCATGAAATCGTTGTCAACTACTGTAAGGAGACCAGTGGTGTCATCCCCGCTCAGATGCAAGGAAATCGGGAGCGTGCTGGTCATTACTCTCGATCGACCGCAGTTGAAGAATGCCATCAATCGCGAGATGGCCGAGTCGTTGGCCGACGCCTTCGACCGACTGGACGCGGACGACAGTCTCAAAATCGGGGTTCTCACGGGCGAAGGTCCCGACTTCTGCGCCGGCATGGATCTCAAAGCCTTTGCCGATGGGGTGATGCCGGAAACACGAGAGCGCGGCCTTGCTGGACTTACGCGCGTGCCTCCGCGCAAACCGTTGATCGCTGCCGTCGAAGGTCATGCGGTGGCGGGTGGCTTCGAACTTGTCCTGTCCTGCGATCTCGTCATCGCCTCGGAAACTGCAAGATTTGGGCTACCCGAGGTGAAAAGAGGCCTTATCGCCGCGGGTGGTGGAATCGTCCGTCTGGCGCAGATGGTCCCGCGTAACCAGGCAGCCCACCTCCTCCTTACCGGAGATACTATTCCGGTAGGTGAAGCAAAGGGGATCGGCGTCGTGAATTCGATTTCCTCGGCGGGAATGGCCTTGGACGCCGCCATCGATCTGGCACACCGAATCAGTCGAAACGCGCCCCTTGCGGTCGCTCGAACGAAAGAACTGTTCACCGCCAGTCTGTGCCTAACCACTGAGGACGCCTTCGACATGGTCGACCTTGCTGTGCCTCAAATTCTCTTCTCGAACGACGCACGCGAAGGCGCCACAGCCTTCAGGGAGAAGCGTCTACCGAGATGGTCGGGATCGTAAAGAAGACCGGATGTCAGGAGTCCGGAGAAGGCCATCATCAATCACTGCGACGTGGAGAAGGATGCAGGAGCAATTATCGCTTGTGCTCAGTATCGCCGATGGGCGCCGTTCCATAAGCCACGGGCTCGCCGCCTGTAATACTCAAAGCGCGACGCACCATCAGCTGTCGTCGCCGCTAAGCGATGCACACATATCGGTACGCGCCGTCGCGAATCCGATAACCAGGCCATATATCAACTAACCTTTGCAGCAGTCTTCCTAACGTATTTGATTTTATGGGAGTATCCCCTTCTCGCCTGACGGCGACCTGCGTTGTGCTTATCCTGGGCAGACCGACGTCCCGACATGCCAACGGCGTCGCCTGTGAATGACCGCAATCGGGCGCAGCCCGATGATCGAATTGAATGGCTGATCAAGAACTGGTCCTCAAACGCACAACTATTGTCGCGGTCGGACCTATAAAGATCACCGATTCGCTACCTTCAAGCATGATCCAGTCTAGGGGCCGCCGGTTACGTTCTCCGGCGGTCGAACCCAATAAGCCCATCAAGAACATCCTCAAGAATCCATTGTTCGACGGTGTCCAGACGGGACTGAACGTGAGGATCAAATCCTAACCGAATAAGCGAATCTAATAGTTCGCTTACATCACTTCCGGCCAAACCAAGATTCAACAGTTTCCGAGCCAAAGGCAGTGGAAGGCCATACTCCTCCAAATCAGCAAGTCCCGGTGCTTGAAATACACTCTCAATCTCTCTCAGGAAGTACTCGTAATTTCCAGGAGAGACACCTCTTACGTGCAATACTTCAGATTGGATGGCACTGAATCCTCGCAACATTGAGGGAATTACGAATCCCATCCAGTTGCGCTGAAAACGAAGAACAGCACTTATTACGTCACTTCGGGTCTGCCCCTTTCGCGCGAATCGCTGCTGGCGGTCCACTAACTCGGAAAAATTATCACCATAAATACGTACCGCTTGAAGTTGTCCCCACAGCATCTCAAAATTAATCCCCCGGCGTTGGGAAGGCTCTAAGAGCTCTTCAAAAGCCATCTGCAGCACCGCGCGAGCCTGAGAATTAGTGGGAGCACCCGACCAAGAAAGTAGCTCAAGCTCCGAATCATCGGAACCAAGTAGACGTTCAGCTAGGGAAATTTGGCGACTTGGATCTAGACCACGATTCTTTCGTATCGTCTTCAGGCTTAGCGCAGTTTGATTAAGTATGGCTTCCATTCGCTCCCGAGCGGATGCACCCAGCATGTCGTCAGAAATCTGCACCAACGTCGCCTCCGAGGCCGATGCGGACTGAGACTCGATCGGTATATCAACGGTTGTGCTTCCCGCCTCAGGAGGCGGCATGTATGTAATTACGTTACCTACGTAATGTCGAAACATTCTGCCAGCTCGTCCACGAATATTGCTAAACGTGAAGAAATCGATCAGCTGGTTATCAATCTTCTTTTCAAAAATCACCACATTCCGGGCTGACGTATTTACACCTTCGATTAGAGTTGAAGTGCATATGAGTGTTGGAACTCTCGCCTCGTTGAAGAGTCTGACCATGATTCTCTGTAGTCCACGAGGTAGTGGGCCGGTATGCACAGCAACTGCCCCTCGAAGAGCTGTAACGATGTCCCAATCGGGGTCATAGTTCTCAGCGATCCACTCCGCCACTTCGCCCGCAAGGCCCCGTGCCGACGACTTGGCATTTTGCGCAAGATAGACCCCAAGGTTTTCTGCCTTTTGAGGACTTCCTGTAAATACAAGCGACGAGCCTTCTGCCTCGTTTTCAAGAAAACTTGCCAGGTCAGCTCGCTGATTTTCGACACTCGATCGATCGTCTATATCGACCGCTACCGTCTGAAAATCGGTTCTTAGTAACTGTGCATGTAACTCTTCAGGAAGACGCGAGTCGAGCGCGTCAATATTTGGCCCTAGAAGGTAGTATTGAGCGCCAGTCGCCTTCAATCGGTTCCATGCGACGTTCAACAGATCTCTTCGTCCGTCGCGCTTCTGACCTGAACCCAACTTGTAGAACTCGTCGATCATGAAGAAATCAATTGTAGGCAGATCATCAACCTCAAGAAATCTTTCTTGAGTCATGATGAATATGTTGCGGTCCCCAATTTTCTCCGCAGGATGCGTAATTATTCTGTAGGTAGATCGAAATCGAGAAAGTCGACGCCGTGTCTCGTCTATGAGAGCTAGAGTCGGTACTATTAGCACCAGATTCGACCAACGTTCTGCGGCAATGAGAGCGTCGATTATTACAGATTTCCCAAACGATGTAGGAGCGGAGAGGATTAGACTTTCGCCGTCCATCAGTCGCTGATACACACGTTGTTGCATCGAGTGGAACACAAACCCCTCATCCGCCAGAGATTCGGGCGTATGAAACTCCATGGCAAGAGCCTCACTATCCCCTAATAGCCGCGGCTGCGAGACACTCATGTAGGGAAATAATCCGAACCGAGCGCAGAGTGAGTCTACGATCGGTGCCTCAGCGGTTGTTCCTCTGTACCGATCGAGGAACCTAATTAAGCGTTCTCGTCCTTCAGCTTCTCTGTCGGGGTTGTGCGTAAGGAGCGAAATTGCACGCAATTGCTGGAAGACGGACTCTTGAGGCTGGGCCATCGAAACCTCTCTTATTATATGTGCTTCCAGATGTTCAGTTTCTGATGGAAAAGGTTCGTGAGTCGTTCCTTATCCTCAATTGGCACGAGTATCAAGTGCAACGTCACTGGATACGGAATATCAAGTGCCTTAATGAATCTTTTCCATGCTTTCTCGGACTCGTCCTTGAGGTCGCATACAAAATCGCGTGAGATCTTACTGTAGCCGGAGACGGTCGAGCTATCATACGTAAGCAGAACTGGGATGACTAGATGCGGCAATATGTCATCCAAACTTCGGGCTTCATCTAATAATTCTCTGACCGCTTGGGTGTGCGGCCAATTTGGATCGAGCTTACTAGTGATCGCCATGAACTCTCTCCGCAAGAAGTTGTTATTCAGGTGATCTTGAAGCTCTTTGGTTGAGTCTCTTATTGCCTCAGTGAGTGATTTATAGTACTTGACCTCACCGAGCCAGAGTTCGATTGCCCCATCGTTCTCAATTATATGAACACAATCGAAACCTTTGACCGTGTCATTGTCACTGTCTTTGTAGTATATCTTACTAATAGCTGGATGAGCGTCGAAGAAATCTTTTGCTGCCGCATGCAGGATCAGCTCGCCGAATTCACCACGCCGTTTATATTTGTCGCTTGCGTATACAGATTTCGCCGCATTCCTCAACGCTTGTGCAGCAGTCTCTCCATCTATGGAATTCCACTCTGTATAATTTAGCGCGAACGAAGTAAGGTGCCTACTAAAGAGGTCGTCGACCAGCGCCTGTGCGCGCCATTCACCCAGCTCATAGCCCGGGCAAAGCACTGTCAGCGGTGGTGAAAGCTCAAGTTGCTGAACACGCACTTGATGGACGGTAGTTGCCACAGTGAGCTCCCTGGACCTCTAGGCTCCTGCTTGGAGCCCCACCTTGCCTTCGTCAATGCATTCTTACCCTATGGGGGGAATGTCCCGCTTATCTTGAGCGGTACCGAGTTCGAAGCTTGGAAATTTCCTATCGGACCTTGGTCTAGATGACCAGCCGTCCGTCGCAGCAGTCAGTCTTGAGCTGCGTCTTTCCAACCATGCTAGTGCGTGCCAATACAATCATTGACGAAGGACTGACGGGTGCTGATGAACAAGGTCCCGTTCCGTATCCTGCAGTGCGGTCACAGCTCCTCCAGCACGGTCAGCAGTTCCTTGAGCAGGGCGTCGGCGCGGGCTTCGATGTCGTCGAAGACGTCGGCGAGACCGTCCAGACTGTCGCGGGCACTGCGCCGCGCAGCCACGCCCCGTTCGTAGTAGTGCGGATCGAGGTCGATCTCCGAGTCGATCCGCACGGTCGGCCCACCGTCGCTGTCGCTCTGCTTACGCAGAGGCAGCGGCGCCCGGGCCCACACCCGGCCGGACAGATAATCCCGGACAAGCGCCGCGATGGACTGCGCGGTCATCGGTTGCGGCATCAGGGGTAGGTGTCCCCAGCGGTCGATCGGGGCCAGCAGGGGTTGGCAGGCCTGCCGGTCGGTGAGCGCGCCCTGGTCGACCTCGACGGGGTCGGTCAGGTGCTGGGCGAGCAGGTCGGTGTTCGGGTACTGATCGAGGAACGCCAGAATCTCCGCCCACCTGTAATACACCCCCACCGCCGCGCTCACGCCGCTGCCAAACTCGGGTGACAGACAGAATCGTTCCCCGTCGGTGGTGGTGGTGGCGACTAGGGTGCCGGCGTCGACGGTGACGTCGTCGCGGCGCAGCCGGGCCAGCTGCGCGAACGGCATCCCGGTCGCGGCGAGGGTCAGGAGGAGGGCGTCGCGGCGGCCGAACAGTCCGCTCGGCCAGCCGGTGGTGGGTAGCTCGGCGGCGCGCCGGTGCAGCAACGGGGCGAGCCTGTCGAACCGGGCGGCGCGGGCGGTGTCGAGCCGGCGCCGGACGGTCTCGCTGCGACCCGGCGCCGGGTGGCCGTGGCGGGTGTGGACGGTGTTGATCGCCGACACCCGCCGCCGCTGAGTCGCGGGCGCGGCGGGATGCTCCCGGAGGAACAGCGCCAGCGCCTCCGGACTCGCGGGCAACGGGCACTGTTCGGCGGCAACGCACCAGTCGGCGAACAGCGCCCAGTCGTGCCGGTACCGCGGCGGGACCCGCAGCCCACGCTCCGTGTCGTGGATGTCGTCGGGTCGCCGCGGGGAGGTGTCGGTGCTGGTCATCGCTTACAAGCCCAGATTGGTGACAGCGTTGCCGAGCAGGGGTGCGTGTTCGCGGGCGTAGACCTCGAGCATGGCGGGGGTGGTGTGTCCGGTCTGGCGCATGATCGCGTGCGCGGAGGCGCCGTTGCGGAAGGCCTGGGTGACGAACCCGGCCCGCAGCGAGTGCCCACCCAACTGCTTCACGAGCTCGGGGTCGTAGCCGGCCAACTCGGCGCGGCGGCGGATCGCCGCATGGACCGCCGCCCCCGACAACGCGGTGGCCGACAGGTGGCCGTTCTTGCGGACCGCACGCAACAACGGCACTCCCCCGCCGGTGCGCGGCCGGGGGCCGCGGCACACGTGCCTCTCGAACGGCTCCGCAGTCCGCAGCAGCCGGATGACCCCGGGCCGGGCGCCGGTGTCGAACGCGGCGACCACCTGGGCCCACCGCATCCACGCGCACGGCGGGCAGCTGGTGTGGCTGTGGGTGAAGGGCAGCGCGCGAACGGTGCCGCGGCCCTCCTGGTCGGTCTTCGACTTGCGGAGGCGGATGTGCAGCCCGTCGAGCCGGTGCAGGCTGACGTCCCCGCAGCTCAGGGCGACGAGTTCGCTGCGGCGGAACGCGCCGGCGAAGCCGAGCAGCAGCATTGCGGTGTCGCGGCGTTCGACCACCTCGTCCGCCCAGCCCCGGCAGCCGGCGCGGGCCTTGTCGACGATCGCCACGATGTCGGCGGTGAGCAGCGGGGCCCGCGGGATGCGGGGCCGCTCGCCCGCGGTGGCGTAGCCGCGGCGGATCCCGGACATCGTCGCTTTCACCAGGTCGTCACCGGTCGGACTCGGGTGCCCGCTCTGGCGGTGGTGGTGGGCGATCGCGGCGAGGCGGTGCGCCAGGGTGGCCGGGGTGTAGGCCCGCTCCCCCGCCTCGGTGACGGTGTCGGCGCACGCGACCAGGTACGCGGCCACGGTCACCGGATGCGCCGGCACCGCGGTGTGGCCTTCCCGCTGGCACCAGGTGGTGAAGGCCCGCCACGCGGAGGCGTAGGTGCGGCGGGTGCCGGCGGCCCGCGCCGCGGCCACCGACGCCGCGATCCGCGCCGCCGTATCGGGCGCCAGGTCCGGCAGTGCGGGCCCCGCCGGGGTCCCGGGCACCACGATCTGCCCATCTCCCGCGTCGTTCGTCTCCATGTCCACGGTCGGGCACGGTACCGGACGGCTCCGACACCGTCCCGGCGACCGAAAACACGCTCAGCTGGGGGTTCGCCGGGATCGCTGCGTAAATGGCATTTTTCAGCACCATCCGGTTGGTCGTAGACCGAATGCAGCAGGGTCTTCATCGTCCCCGCAAGCGGGCGGTACCCCTAGGCCACGACGACCTCGGGGTGACAGCCGCGAAGTTCGTCGCGCAAAGGTGCGGCACCTCTGCCACAAGTCGCCGGGCAGGGTCGCTCCGATCCCCGACGTCAGCGAGAGCATCGGAGGTCGCCGCTTCACACCGGTCAGCCCGCGGGCGACCAGCGAGCGGGAAGAGGTCGGCCAGCCGGCCCCGTCCTCGGCGGAAGTCGCATCCAAGCCCAGGATCTCGCGGCAATCGTTGGCGTTGACGGAACGTCCTGGCTCGTCCCCGCAACGACAAGCCCGTCGAGACCGTCACCGACCCTGCCGAGGAGGTGAGACTGGCCTTGACTGCATGACCCATCGAGGAGTCACGCGACGACGTCGCACAGCCGGGGGGCTCCCCCTTGAGTGTGGACATCCTGAACACTGGGTCGTGAGGATCCAGAGGAAGAGATGTCACTGATGGTGATGAAGGCATACTCGGCGGAGTTCAAGGCAGATGCCGTCGCGCTGTACCTGTCCGATCCGAGCCACACCTTCGAGGGCATCGGCAAGGACCTGGGGATCAGCCGGGAAACCCTGCGCAACTGGGTCCGCGCCGAACGCAAACGCCGCGGTGCGTCCGGGACCGTCGAGCGGGCCCGGAAGCCGGCGCCTGCTGGCGAGGTATCGTCCGAGTCCGTGCTGGAGGAGGAAAACAGGCAGCTCAAGGCCCAGATCCGGAAACTCGAGACCGAACGGGAGATCCTGCGCAAGGCCGCGAAGTATTTCGCGGGCGAGACGAACTGGTGAGCGCTTTCAGTTCGTCGACGACCACCGCGACACCGTTTCGGTGAAGTGGCTGTGCCAGATCCTCGAGGTGTCCCGTTCCGGTTTCTACCGATGGCGGGCCGCAGCTGCGGCCCGCGCCGAACGCGCCCGCGCCGACGAGGAGTTGGCCGTGCGGATCCGTGGGATCCACGCCGACTCCGACGGCACCTACGGGTCCCCACGGGTGACCGCCGAGCTCCACGCGGACGGGGTGGTCGTCAATCACAAGCGGGTGGAACGGCTGATGCGCGAGCATGGGATCGTCGGCGTGCATCTACGCAAAACGGTGCGCACCACCGTCCCCGAGCCGTCCGCGACCGCGGCGGGCGGACCTGATCCAGCGGGATTCCACCGCGAGCGCACCGAACACTCGGTACGTCGGCGACATCACGTATCTGCCGATCGGTGATGGTGACTTCCTTTATCTGGCAACGGTGTTGGATCTGCATTCGAAACGGCTGGCGGGGTGGTCGATCGCCGACCACATGCGTACCGGGCTGGTCACCGACGCACTGCGGGCCGCTGCTTCTGTGCGCGGTGCCGCCGGTCTCGACGGTGCTGCCTTTCACTCCGACAACGGCGCTCAGTACGCCTCGGCGGAGTTCGCCGACGTGTGCCGTGAGTCGGGTGTCACCAGATCGCGTGGTGCGCTCGGAACGAGCGCGGACAACGCCGCCGCCGAATCGTTCAACGCGACGTTGAAACGGGAGACACTCCAGGGCAGAAAGCGCTGGAACAATGCGGGTGACGCGCGGGCCGCGGTGTTCCGTTGGATCACGTGCTACAACACCAGAAGGAGGCACTCCACTCTCGGCCAGATCTGCCCGATCGAGCACGAACAGCGGTCGGCTACGCTGGCCACCGCCGCATAGGAACTGGTGTCCACACGCCGGGGGGAAGCCCCCGGCACCGGCTCGCCGGGGTGCCCGGCCGATGGCAGCTGTACGCGCTCACCGACGCGATCACGGACCTGCCCCCGATCACACACCGATCCCTCGAGCTGTCCGTGCTCGACCGGGCCGTGCTCCGTACCGCCCGGCAGCACCGGCAGGCGCGGTGAGGGTGGACCGGACGCCGGAACGAACAGGCGAAACCCTCCCCACGGTTCGTGCGGCCTTCCTAGACTCGGGGTATGACAGCGCTGCGAATCTCCGACGAACCCGTCGACCACTCGAAGATCGAGAAGCGGGCACCGTCGGTGGCTCAGCTCTTCCTCGATCGTGTCACGGCCAGCCCCGGCACGGAGGCGTTCCGGTTCCCGAAGGACGACGGCTGGGAGAGCGTGACGTGGCAGCAGGTCGGTGACCGTGTCCGCCTGCTCACGGCCGGGCTGATCGCGCTCGGCGTCGAGCCCGAGGACCGTATCGCGCTGGCGTCGTCGACCCGGTACGAGTGGGTGATCGTCGACCTCGCGGTGATGTGCGCGGGCGCCGCGACCACGACGGTCTACCCCACCACCAAGGCTCCCGACGTGGGGTTCATCGTGTCCAACTCGGGCAGCCGCGTGGTCGTCGCCGAGGACAGGACGCAGGTCGACAAGCTCGTCGAGCAGCGCGCACAGCTGCCGCACGTGCAGCAGGTGGTGGTGATCGACGGCCCCGGGGACGGGGACTGGGTGATCACCCTGGCCGACCTCGAGGAGCGGGGCAGGCAGCTGAGCGCGGAGTCGCCGAACGTCGTCGAGGATCGGGTCCGGGAGATCCGGCCGGAGCACCTTGCCACTCTCATCTACACGTCCGGCACCACCGGCAAGCCCAAGGGCGTGCGGCTGCCGCACTCGGCGTGGACGTACACCGCCGCCGCCGTCGATGCCCTCGGCATTCTCGGCCCGGACGATCTGCAGTACCTGTGGTTGCCCCTGTCGCACGTGTTCGGCAAGGTGCTGCTGAGCCTGCCCCTGCAGGTGGGCATGCCCACCGCCATCGACGGCCGGGTCGAGAAGATCGTCGAGAACCTCGCCGTCGTGCGGCCGACCTTCATGGGCGCGGCCCCACGCGTCTTCGAGAAGGCCCACGCGCGCATCGAGGCGATGATGGAGGAGGAGGGCGGCGCCAAGAAGAAGATCTTCGACTGGGCCGTCGGGGTCGGAACGCGGGTCTCGAAGGCCAAGCAGGAGGGCCGCAACCCGTCGCTGCTGGACCGGTTGCAGTACAAGGTCGCCGACAAGCTCGTCTTCTCCAAGATCCGGGAGCGGTTCGGCGGCCGGCTGAGGTTCTTCGTCTCCGGGTCGGCCCCGCTGGACCGCGAGGTCGCACAGTGGTTCGATGCCGTCGGCATCATCGTCCTCGAGGGGTACGGGCTGTCGGAGACCTCCGCCGCGACGTTCCTCAACCGGCCGCTCGCCTACCGCTTCGGCACGGTCGGCTGGCCCTTCCCGGAGACCGAGGTCAAGATCGCCGAGGACGGGGAGATCCTCATCAAGGGTCCCGGTGTGATGAGCGGTTACCACGATCGTCCCGACGCGGACGCCGAGGCGTTCGAGGACGACGGCTGGTTCCACACCGGCGACATCGGCGAGGTGGACTCCGACGGGTTCCTGCGGATCACCGACCGCAAGAAGGACATGTTCAAGACCTCGCAGGGCAAGTACGTCGCGCCGTCCGCCATCGCCGCGACCTTCAAGGGCCTGTGCCCGTACGCGAGCGAGATCATCGTCCACGGCGAGGGCCGGCCGTACTGCGTGGCGCTGGTGGGCCTCGATCCGGAGGCGATCCACGAGTGGGCCCAGAAGAACGGCATGGGCGACAGGTCGTTCGCGGAGATCGCCCGGGACGAGAAGACCCGTGAGCTGATCGCCGGGTACATCGACCAGCTCAACGAGCAGCTCAACCGGTGGGAGGAGGTCAAGAAGTTCACCATCATCGACCGCGAGCTGTCGGTCGAGGCCGGGGACCTCACGCCGAGCATGAAACTGCGCCGCAAGATCGTCATCGACAACTTCTCCGACCGGCTCACCGGGCTGTACGGATAGGCGGCCTATCCTCGGATACATGACGAGTAGTGCGCGACCGAGTTTTACCCAGTACGTCGGATACCTGTTCGGCCGCACGCTCCCCGACTCGCTCCAGGACTGGGTCCGCAACGACCTCGTCGGGCCCGGCGCGACGATGCGTTACCTCGTGCGGTTCACCCTGCCGATCGTGCCGTTCCTGGCGCTGTTCCTGCTCATCCCCGGGCCGGTGTGGATTCCGCTGGCGATGATGGCGCTGCTCTTCATCCCGCTGGTGTACTTCGCGATCGCCCTGATGCAGATCTGGCGGCGGCACCGCCTGGAGCAGCACGGCCTCGACCCCAACCTGCTCGGCGAGAAGGCGCGGGTGCGGGCCGACCGCGAACGCAACGAGTACGAGCGACGATTCGGGCGCTGAGCCGAGCGGGAGTTTCCTGCGCCGAGGGGGCCGCTACGTAGCGCCCCACTCGCATGTCGGCGCGGCAACCTCCCCCTCGACGCGGTGCCCTGGGAGCACGGTGCCCTGGGAGCACGGTGCCCTGGGAGCACGGTGCCCTGGGAGCTCGGGGTCCTAGGACAGCACCTCGACGAGCGTGGTCGCCGAGTCACCCGTCATGTACCGCTCGACGCTGTCGAGGTGCCTGCGCCAGAACGCTTGCGCCGCCTCGGCATCGTCTCCTCGCAGCAACGTGACGAGCTTGCGGTTGGCACGCAACGCCGCGGACGCCCCGGGACGTTCCGCCGAATCGGCGCGCGTGGACAGATACAGCGCATTGTGTGCGTCCATGATGTCGAGCAGCATCCCCGCGAGCGCCGCCATCGTCTGGTTCCCGGCGAGTTCCATCACCGCCCGGTGCACCTCGGTGTCGTACTTGGCGAAGGCGGTGGGGTCGTCGAGGAGTTCCTCGCCCCGCTCGACCAGTTCGGCGAGCGTGTCGATGCGCGCGGCCGGGGCTGCGGCGAGCAGGCCGACGGCGTCCACCTCGAGTTCGGTGCGGGCGCGGTAGACGTCGGCCAACGGGACACCCCGGTACTGCAGCAGCAGCCCGGTGTAGCGGGCGGCGGTCGAGCCGTCCGGCGCCTGCACGCGGGCGCCGCCGTGGGCGCCGCGCAGGACGGTGATGATGCCTTCCGACTCGAGGATGCGGAACGCCTCCCGCAACGTGGGCCGGGAAACGCCGAAGCGTTCCATCAGTGCGGCCTCGTTCGGCAACGGCTCGCCGGCGTGCAGTTCCCCGGTGATGATCTGGCGGCGCAGGCTCGCGGCGATCAGTTCACCTGCCTTGGGCACGCGAACGACCGTCGAGCTTCCGTCGAGTGGCATTTCACCGTCCTGTGTGCGTCATCCATCCCAGCCCCGATGGCACTTAGGATACAAGAATCTACCGGTTTGAAATCTAAAGAGGCAGATGATCTGTCTCTATCCGTCCCACGCCGAGTGGACGCCGTCACCCCACTACTCTCGGCGGTATGAGCGAACCCTCCACCAACGACGTTCCGGCCACCGCCGACCTCGCCGACGAGATCGGCCCCGACATCCGCAGTTGCGACACGCAGTTCGTCCAGTTCGGCGGCCGCGAGGTCTTCGCCGGCCGGATCACCACCATCCGCTGCTTCCAGGACAACCTGCTCGTCAAGCAGACCCTGGGCGAGCCCGGCAACGGCGGCGTCCTCGTCGTCGACGGCGATGCCAGCGTGCACACCGCCCTCGTCGGCGACATCATCGCCGGCCGCGGCGTCGACAACGGCTGGGCCGGTCTCGTCGTCAACGGCGCCGTCCGCGACTCGGCCATCCTGCGCACCCTCGAGATCGGCATCAAGGCGCTCGGCACCAACCCGCGCAAGAGCACCCAGACCGGGTCCGGCGAGAAGAACGTGCCGGTGGAGTTCGGCGGCGTCACGTTCAACCCGGGCGAGATGCTCTACAGCGACCACGACGGGATCGTCGTCCGCGCCGAGGACCGATAGGGAACCGGCACGCTCGTGGCGCTGCGAACGGCGCGGACCTCCCTGCGTGCCGCAAGGCGGAACCGGTCCGGCCGCACGAACACGCCACCAGACGTCGCGGGCCGCCGTCCTCTCAGCCGATGGTGGCGAGGTTCGGCGGCAGTGCCCACACTGGAGGGATCACGGCCGCACGTGCGGCCCGCGACGTCAGGAGGCCCTCATGGGCGACAACAACCCGTTCGGATTCGACCCGGAAGACCTCGACCGCGTCTTCCGCGACGCCGGGGAAGGGTTGCGGGACCTGGCCGCCAAGATCGGCCGGTTCGTCGAGCAACCGGACGCCGGGATTCCGTGGTCGAGCATCTTCCCCGACCTCGGCGGCGCGCCGCGCACCCGCCCGGCACCGCCCACCGCCGGCGAGACCGGCGACGGCGTGTGGGTGATCTACACGCTCGACGGCGACGGAACCGCCCGCGTCGAGCAGGTTTTCCCCACCGAACTCGAGGCGCTGCGCGCCCACAAGAACAACACCGACCCGCTCCGGTCGGTGCGCTTCCTGCCCTACGGCGTCACCGCCGGCATCCTGGACCGGCGCGAGGACAAGGACCCGGACGAAACCGACTGACAGCACCTCCGAGACAGCCTTCGCCTCCCGCACCCGGGCATCACCTGCGGGCCGAGCCGGTGTGGGGAGGTCGACCGAAAACGAGTGCGCCCCGGTCCGTATGCGCGCAAACTGGTAACCAGGAGGTCATCATGCGAGCGCTGAAGGGCCTGCTCAATGCGGTGCTGGGGATCCTCACGGCCGTGCTCGGGGCGGTGGTGGGGATCCTTGCGGCGGTGGTATGGCTCGTCGGTGGGCTGCTGTGCGTAACGATCATCCTGATTCCGCTGGGTATTCCCGTCATGAGGCTCGCCCGCCGTCTGTTCGCCCTCGGCAAACAAGTGCGGCGTCTCCCCTGAACGTCGCAGGGGACCGAGGATTTCGGAGACTGCAGCACTGGTCGCACCGGCGCTGCAGGCCGTCACCTCATAGCTCACGCCCCTGCCGTCACGCGTGCGGCGGCGGCCCCGATCTCCACGACGTCCCCGACGTGCAGCTGCCGCCCGCGCCGCACCTCCACCTCCCCGTTGACGCTGACGAGTCCCTCGGCGATCACTTCCTTCGCCTCGGCGCCGGATTCGATCAGGCTCGCCAGCTTGAGGAATTGACCGAGCCGGATGGACTCGTCGCGGATGGGCACTTCGAACACGTCGGACATGAGGCCAGTCTCTCACCCGCAGTGCTTTCGACCCGCCCGACCTCGACCCGCCCGCCCGGCCCACGCCGGGCCCCGTTCTCACGCACACTGGACGAGTGAGCCGACCCGGTATCGTCTGGTTCCGCCGTGATCTGCGGCTGCGGGACCTGCCCACCCTGTTGTCCGTCGCCGACACCTCCGACCGGGCACTCGCGCTGTTCGTGCTCGACGAGTCGCTGCTGCGCCCGTCCGGATCCCCGCGCCGCACCTTCCTCATGCGGTGCCTGCGCGCCCTCGACGAGGACCTGGGCGGACGGCTGCTCGTCACCCATGGCGACCCCGTCACCGTCGTCCCGGCACTCGCCCGGGAACTCGACGCCGACGCGGTGCACATCAGTTCCGACCACGGCCCCTACGGCACCCGCCGCGACGAGGCCGTCGAGCGGGCGCTCGGCGATGTCCCGCTGGTGCGCACCGGCTCGCCCTACGCCGTCGCGCCCGGCCGCGTCCGTAAGCCCGACGACACCCCCTACAAGGTGTTCACCCCCTTCCAGCGGGCGTGGCACGACCACGGCTGGCGAGCCCCGGCCGACACCGACGCCGGCACCGTCGACTGGATCGACCCCGGCAATCTCGACGCGCGGGTGCCGATCCCCGGCGACGACGACCTCGACGGGACCACGCTGCCGCCCGCCGGGGAAGCCGCCGCGCTGCGCCGCTGGTACGAGTTCCGCGACGACGACCTGCCGCACTACGACACCGAGCGGGACCGGCCGGACCTCGACCGCACCAGCCGGCTCTCCCCCTACCTGAAGTTCGGGTGCATCCACCCGCGCACCCTGCTGCACGACGTGCGATCCGACCACGGCGGCGCGGCGAACCGGCTGCGCAGCGAACTGGCCTGGCGCGACTTCTATGCGGACGTGCTGTACCACCGGCCCGACACGGCCCGCCGCAACTACAACCGCCGCTTCGACGACATCACCTACGACAGCGGCCCCGACGCCGAACGTGCCTTCGCCGCATGGAAGGAGGGCCGTACCGGCTTCCCCATCGTGGACGCGGGCATGCGGCAGCTGCTCGCCGAGGGCTGGATGCACAACCGGCTCCGCATGATCGTCGCGTCCTTCCTCGCCAAGGATCTGCACCTGCCCTGGTGGTGGGGCGCCCGGCATTTCATGAACCGGCTCGTCGACGGCGACCTGGCCTCGAACCAGCACGGGTGGCAGTGGACCGCCGGCAGCGGCACCGACGCCGCGCCCTACTTCCGGGTGTTCAACCCGATCACGCAGGGGGAGAAGTTCGATCCGACGGGTAATTACGTGCGCCGTTGGGTACCCGAGCTGCGGGGCGTGAACGGCAAACGCGTGCACCGGCTCCCGGACGGTCCGCCGGACGGGTACCCGGCGCCGATCGTCGACCACGCCCACGAACGGCAGGTGGCACTCGACCGGTACGGGCGGATCGGCGGAAAAGGCTGACCCATCCGGGCCGCGCACCGCTCCGAATGCCGATGGGACGGACCACCCCGTCCCGGACGGACAACCGAGAGGAACACGACAATGCGAGAACTCGTCGAAACGGCGTTCATGGCGATCCACACTCCTCTGGTGAACGCATACACCATTCTCATCAACATGATTCCCAGCTGATTCCACGGCGGCGCCGGGAGCTCTCCCGGCGCCGCTCCCGCACACCCGGACCAGGCCGAGGAAGGCACGATGGGCATCACGTACTCGAGCGTCGTCGACGCGCCACGCCGCGACGTCTTCGATTGGCACAGCCGACCGGGTGCGGTCAGGCGCCTGCTCCCCCCGTGGCAGCCGCTGCGGGTGATCACCGAATCCGACTCCCTCGAGTCGGGCCGGGCCGTCCTCGGCCTGCCGGGCGGATTGCGCTGGATCGCCGATCACCAGCCCGACGCCTACGACCCGCCCGCACGGTTCGTCGACAGCGTCGGCCGCGACGGGCTCACGTCCCTGCCCGCGGGGATCGCCGTGTCGTGGCGGCACGAGCACACCTTCGAGGCCCTCGGCGACCGTCGCACCCGCGTCACCGACCGGGTCGACACGCCCGTCCCGGAGCAGCTGCTGAAGCAGACCTTCCTCTACCGGCACCGCCAGCTCGCCGGCGACCTCGCCGCCCACCAGTGGTCACACGAGCAGGGGGTCCGGCCCGCCACGGTCGCCGTCACCGGGACGTCGGGCCTGGTCGGCACCGCACTGACCGCTTACCTGAGCACCGGCGGTTATCACGTCGTCAGCCTCGTACGCGGCGAACCGCGCGGCGACGACGAACGTCGCTGGGATCCGAACGACCCCGCACCCGACCTGCTCGAGGGGATCGACGCCGTCGTCCACCTCGCCGGCGCCTCGATCTCCGGGCGCTTCAGCGACGCCCACAAGACTGCGATCCGGGACAGCAGGATCGAACCCACCCGGCTGCTGGCCGATCTCGCGGCACGCACTCCGAACGGACCCGCGACGTTCGTGTCCGCGTCGGCGATCGGGTTCTACGGCTACGACCGCGGCGACGAGCCGCTCACCGAGGATGCGCAGCGCGGCACCGGGTTCCTCGCCGACGTCGTCGCCGACTGGGAGGCCGCCACCGCGCCCGCCGCCGCGGGCGGGCTGCGCGTGGTGCTGGTGCGGACCGGGATCGTGCAGACACCGCGCGGCGGGCCGCTGCAGTTGCAACGCCCCCTGTTCGAGGCCGGGCTCGGCGGCCGGCTCGGCACCGGCCGGCAGTGGCTGTCGTGGATCGACCTCGACGACCTGCTCGACGTCTACCACCGGGCCCTCGCCGACCCCCGCATCGCGGGCCCCATCAATGCCGTTGCACCGGAGCCGGTTCGCAACGACGAATACACCCGCACCCTGGCGCGGGTGCTGCACCGGCCGGCGCTGCTGCCGGTGCCCGGGTTCGGACCGCGGCTGCTGCTCGGCGAGGAAGGCGCGCGTGAGGTCGCCACGGCCGACCAGTGCGTCGTCCCGCGGTGCCTGGTCGACCACGGGCACCGCTTCCGCCGGCCGAAGCTCGAGGCCTGCCTGCGGCACCAACTCGGCCACATCGTGGAGAACGGATGAGTGGAGAACGGATGAGCGCCCCTCCGCTGCGCATCCTCGTCACCGGGGCGACCGGCTACATCGGGGGCCGGCTCGCCCCGCTGCTGATCGACGCGGGCCACCGGGTGCGGGTACTGGCCCGGACCCCCGACAAGTTGCGGGACGTGCCGTGGGCCGGCGACGTCGAGATCGTGCGCGGCGACTTGACCGACCCGGAGTCCCTGGCCGTCGCCTGCCGGGACATCGACGTCCTGTACTACCTGGTGCATTCGATGGGCGGGCGCGGCGAATTCATCGACACCGAACGCGCGGAGGCCGAGAACGTCGCCGCCGCGGCCCGGGCGGCCGGGGTGCAGCGCATCGTGTATCTCGGTGGGCTGCACCCGGACACGGCCGAGCTCTCCACGCACCTGCGTTCCCGGGAGCAGGTGGGCCGGATCCTCGTGGAGTCCGGCGTGCCCACCCTGGCGCTGCAGGCCGGGGTGGTGATCGGTTCGGGCTCCGCGTCGTTCGAGATGATCCGGCACCTGAGCAACCGTCTGCCCCTGATGACCACCCCGAAGTGGGTGAACAACAAGATCCAGCCCATCGCGGTGCGCGACGTGCTGCATTACCTGGTGGGCGCGGCCACCGCTCCCCTCCCCCGCAGCCGCACCTACGACATCGGCGGCCCGGACGTGCTGCGCTACGGCGAGATGATGCAGGTGTACGCCGAGGTCGCGGGCCTGCGCCGGCGCCGCATCCTGGTGCTGCCCGTTCTCACCCCGAAGCTCGCGGGCCTGTGGATCGGGCTGGTCACCCCGATCCCGCCGTCGCTGGGCCGGGCGCTGATCGAGTCGTTGAGCAACGACGCGGTGGTCGCCGAACACGATATCGACGAGGTGATCCCGCCGCCGCCCGGCGGACTGACCGGCTACCGCGAGGCGGTCCGTCTGGCCCTGCACAAGATCGAGCGCGGCGACGTCGAAACCACTTGGGCGAGTGCGTCGCCCGTCGGAGCCCCCGCCGAACCGCTGCCGTCCGACCCGCACTGGGCGGGGGAGGCGGTCTTCGTCGACGAGCGCGTTATCGACTGCGACACCGACGTCGGCACGGTGTGGGAGGTGGTCGAGAGCATCGGCGGCGAGAACGGCTGGTACTCCTTCCCGCTCGCCTGGACGATCCGCGGGTGGCTCGACCGGTTCGCCGGCGGCGTCGGTCTGTCCCGGGGCCGCCGGAACCCGCGCACCCTGCACACCGGGGACGCGCTCGACTTCTGGCGCGTCGAGCGCCTCGAACGTCCCACCCTGCTGCGGCTGCGGGCCGAGATGCGGGCGCCGGGCGGGGCGTGGCTCGAGTGGCGCATCGAGCCGCTCGATCCCGGCCGGGCCCGGCTGCACCAGCGGGCGATCTTCTTTCCGAAAGGGCTTGCAGGACGGATCTACTGGTATGCGCTCGTGCCGTTCCACGGCATCATCTTCAAGGGCATGCTCGAGAACATCGCCGGCACCGCGCACCGCACGTCGGGGCCGAATGTCACATACGGTCACGTGAAGTGATGCGGTGTGACATTCGGCCCGCGGAAGGACGGGAGTAGCCGCCGCGGCCGTCAGTTCGGCGCGGGCTGGCGCCCGTGTTCGGCCTCGCGCTGGGCCACACCCTCGGCGGACTCGGCGAAGTGCGGCGTGTCGAACACCTCGCCGCCCAGCGGATCCTCCGGGTGGGCGTCGTCTGCGATTGCGACCTGCCCGGTCTGCGCGTCGACGCTGACGGAATTCGCGGGCACCTCGTGCACGGCGACGACGAGGCGGGCGGGCGCACCGGGCTCCACGACTCCGTTCCGGCTCGGATCCAGGCCGGCGAACGTGGCGGAGATTCCCGGCCGGTGGCCGGCCTTGTGCCCACCCGGGGCTGCGGCCGGTTCCCGCACGGCCACCTGCAGGTACCGGGGGGCAGTGGCGACCTCGTACCGGAACGCCTTCAGCATCGACACGCACGCCAGCACCATGACGATCGAGAACGGAACCGCCGTCACGATCGACGCCGTCTGCAGGGCGGTCAGCGACCCGCTGCCGCCGACGATCAGCAGCACCGCTGCGGCCGCACCCTCGAGCACCGACCAGTAGACACGGGTGCACTTCGGTGTCTCGAGATTACCGCCGGTGGCGAGGATGTCGATCACCAGCGACCCGGAGTCCGACGACGTGACGAAGAAGAACACGACGACGACGATCGCGAGCAGACTGGTCAGGACGGACAGCGGCAGACCGTCGAGGAGCACGAACAGCGACGTGTTGGTGTCCACCGTGCCGTCGGCGGCGAGCATGTCGCCGTCGTTGCGCTGCCGCAGGATCCCGGCGTTGCCGAAGATGGTGAACCACAGCGACGCGACGAGGGTGGGGGCGAGCAGGACACCGAAGACGAACTCGCGGATCGTGCGACCGCGGGAGATGCGGGCGATGAACATACCGACGAACGGCGCCCAGCTCATCCACCAGCCCCAGTAGAAGACGGTCCACGCCCCCGACCAGCCGTCCTCGGCGAACGGGGCGGTGCGCAGCATCAGTTCGGGCAGGGCCTGCACGTAGCCGCCGAGGTTCTGCACCCACGACTGCAACAGGAACAGCGTCGGCCCGAGCAGCAGGACGAACACCGCGAGTCCCGTCGCGAGAGCCATGTTGATGTTGGACAGCCACTTGAGGCCGCGCGAGACGCCGGACACCACCGAGAAGGTTGCCAGCCCCGTCACCCCGACGATCAGCGCGACGGTGAGCCAGTTTCCGGTCTCCACCCAGCCCAGGTAGTCGAGGCCCGCGGAGATCTGCTGGACGCCGAAGCCCAGCGACGTCGCGACACCGAAAAGGGTTCCCACGATGGCGATCGCGTCGATCGCGTGCCCGATCGGACCCTCCATGCGGGCGCGCCCGAGTAGCGGTTCGAGGAGCCAGCGCACGGACAGCGGACGGCCCTTGCGGTACGTCATGTACGCCAGGCCGAGGCCGACGACGACGTAGATCGCCCACGCGTGCAGGCCCCAGTGGAACAGGGTCAGCTCCATCGCCTGGTTCGCGGCGGCGTCCGTGGAGCCGGGGATGCGTCCCGCCTGCGGGGGATCCACGTAGTGCGACAGGGGTTCCGCGACACCGTAGAACACCAGTCCGATACCCATGCCGGCGCTGAAGAGCATCGCGAACCACGAGAAGGTTCCGAACTCGGGTTGCTCGTCGTCGCGGCCGAGCTTGATGTTGCCGATGCGGCTGATCCCGCAGTACAGCGCGAAGATCACGAATCCGGTGGCGATCAGGATGTACCACCAGCCGACGCCGTCGGTGACGGCGCGGTTGAGCGAATCGAACGCCCCCTCGGCCGACCCTGCGTAGACGACCGCGAAGGCGATCAGCCCCAGGATCACCAGCGAGGCGGGGACGAACACGGGCTTGCGCAAGCCTCGCCATGCGTCGCGAATCATCTTCACCAGCTCCTCGTGTCGCGGCGAGCCGGATCCGGCGCTCGGAGGGCTCACCCACGTCGCGAATCGAACCTAACAGAGCCGGCGCGCGCCCGCGGAAAACGCAGCCGAGCACCCGGGCCACCCCCGCCGGGGGCCGAATGTCACATGCGATCGATCGAGCTGATGCAATGTGACATTCGGCTGGGCGGAGCGGCACCGGTACGAGTCCGGTACGCGCAGAAGGCGGTTCACACGGTGCAGAGCGGCTTGATCTCCTGCAGGCCCTCCGTGGTGGGCGAGGTGAGCATGAGGCAGCTGTTGTAGCCCTGTTGCTCGACCACGGTCCGGATCTGCTGCCACGCAGTGTCGTCCACGACGGGCGAACGCGACAGTACGAACCCGGAGATCCGGGTCGGGTCCCCCACGAGCGCCCACGAGTAGTCATCCGCGAGGTAGCTCACGATGTAGTTGCTCGGACCGTCCAGCGAATCCTGGGACGGCACACCGGGGAAGCTCACGTGCAGCGACGCGGTGTCGTTGACCCGTGCGTTGCCGACGATCCCCCGCCGCTCACCGGTGACCGTGGTGCACGAGTTCTCCACCCGCACGTTGCGCTCGTCGAGCAGGGTGTAGTTCGCCGTGGTGTCGCGCACGCAGTCGAGATTGAACGGCGCGGGATTGGCGGCCAGCTGGTACCAGGTGCCCATGTACCGGTTCACATCCAGCTCCGCCACCGGGGTGAGCGGGGCTGCCTGCGCCGGTGCCGCCACGAGGGCGGCGCCCGCGGCGGCCAGGACGGCCGCCGCGAGGCCTCGGATCGTTCGTCTCACGTCGCTCCTCGGGAATTACCGGGTCCGGGTCACTGCTGCGGCGCCGGCGGCAGCAGGACGGTGTCGATGAGGTAGACGGTCGCGTTGGCCGTCTTCACGCCGCCACAGATGACGTTGGCGTCGTTCACCTTCCATTCGTCGCCTTCACCGGTCACCTCGACGGTACCGCCCTGAACGGTGGTCTGGGTACCTTCGATGTCCGACGGCGCGATCTGGCCGGGCACGACATGGTAGGTGAGAATGCTGGTGAGGGTGGCCGTATCGGTCTTCAGGCTCTCGATGGTGGCCGGATCGACCTTGGCGAAGGCGTCGTCGACCGGCGCGAACACGGTGAACTCGCCGCCGTTGAGCGTGTCGACCAGGTTCACCTCGGGGTTGAGCTGACCCGACACCGCCGCCGTCAGGGTCGTGAGCTCCGGATTGTTCGACGCGGCGACGGCCACCGGCTCCTGCGCCATGCCCTCGATCGAACCCGGCCCGGTCGGCACCGCGGCCGCATAGGCGTCACAGCCCGGGCCGACGAGACCCGACGCCATCGCATCCTCGGAGGTGGTGGGCGACATCGCCGACGTGGCGCTCTCCATCGCCGACGTGGCCGACGACGAACCCGAGTCGTCGGACGAGCACGCCGCGACACCCATCATCGCCATTGCGCCGATTCCGACTGCCGCCAAGCTCTTTCGCGTGTTGATAACCATGGCCCCAATTCCCTTCGGTGTCGTGGTCCTTGCGACCACGTCGGTCAGGTGTGTCATCTGCCATTCGGCGCGGGCGGAAGGGCGGATGGGTGGATCTGCAAGATTTTTTCGACCCATCCGATTCCGGCCGCGCTCCGAACACCCGGCATGGAGATTGCATCGAACCGGCCCCGCGCACACGTGCTGGTTCTTCCGGGTGGCAAGCCGGCCAGCACGGCCGCCGCCCGGCCGTGGCACCTGTCCGCGCTGCGGATGACCTTGCTGACCGAATCCCTGCGCTCCCGGCTGAGCATGTACGACATCACCGTCGGGCAGGTGCGCTACACCCACCGCGGATGGAACGGGGACCGGATGAGTCCCGTCCACGACGCCCTGCGCGCCCTCGACGAGGTGCACCGGCGGCGCGGCGACGTCCGGATCGGGCTCGTGGGCCACTCCATGGGCGGAAGGGTGGCGGCCCACCTCGCGGCACAGCCCGGCGTCGAGGCCGTCGTCGCGCTGGCACCGTGGTGGCCCGACAACGACGGCGCTCTCGTCCCCCCCGAGCGACGGCTGCTGGTGGTGCACGGTACCGCCGACACGAGGTGCGATCCGCGCCTGAGCGCGGTCCAGGCGGCCCAGGCCCGCGGACGCGGCGTCGATGCCCAGTTCCGGCCGCTCGCGGGGGCCGGCCACTTCCTGCTCACCAAGCCGGGCTGGTGGCATGCCGTCACCGCCGAGTTCCTCCGTGAATCCCTGGCCCCGGCCGGCCGGCAGGCAGGAGGAGACCATGCCTGACACCCCGCGCGACGTCGCAGTGATCGGCAGCGGTGGCGTCGGCCAACCGGAACGGGCCGGCGGCGTCGCGCTCGAGAATTCGTCCCGGAGGTGATCGCCTTGCTCGATTCGACTCTTGCCTCGCCCGCCGGTCCCGGCCGCCCGAACGGACCGGCCGAGGACGGCTTGAGCCGCCCGAATCGCCCGACTAGGCTTTCGCTCGATGAGCGGACAGGGCCGATGACCGGCGTCGGCGGACGTACCGACACACTCGATGCGCTGCTCGCGCGCGTGGCGGTGCAGGACGCGGCTGCATTCGCCGAGTTCTACGACCTGACCCGTGCCCGCGTGTACGGCATGATCCTGCGCGTCCTGCGCGATCCCGGCTACAGCGAGGAGACGGCGCAGGAGGTCTACCTGCAGGTCTGGCGTTCCGCCTCCGGCTTCGACCCCGCGCAGGGTTCGGCGCTGTCCTGGCTGATCACCCTGGCGCACCGCCGGGCCGTCGACCGGGTGCGGTCCGAGCAGTCCGGGGCCGACCGCGAGGCACGCTACGGCGCGAGCAACGTCGACGCGGCGTTCGACGTCGTCAGCGAGGAGGCGGTCCGGCGCGAGGACCGGCAGCAGGTCGCCCACTGTCTGGGCACGCTGACCGATCTGCAGCGTCGGTCCGTCGAACTGGCCTACTTCGGTGGGCTGACGTACCGCGAGGTGTCCGAACAACTTTCGGTCACGCTACCGACCGTGAAATCGAGAATCCGAGACGGACTGCTCCGTCTGCGCAAGTGTCTGGGGGTGCAGGGCGATGACGAGTGAGGCCCGGCCCGGTTTCGGCGATGTGAACCGCGAACTGATCGACCTCGCGGTCGTGTACGCGCTCGACGCGGTGTCCGATGCCGAACGCCGCGACATCGAGTCCCGGGTGGCCGAAGCCGCTCCCGAGGTGGCGGCGGCGTTCGCCCAGGAGACGGCGGCCGTCCGGGAGACCATGGCCGTGGTGTCGGCGTCGACGGCCACCGAGCCGCCGGCCGGACTGCGCGAGCGTCTACTGGACGCGATCGCCGCCGAATCCGTCCCGCAGGCGCCGCCCGTCGCACCGATCTCGCTGGACGAGCGGCGCGGCCGGCGCCGCAACTTCCTGCTCGCCGCGGCGGCCGCACTGCTGGTCGCCGTGGGCGGATTCGCCGTCGTCGCCCAGTTGCAGGAGGACACCGCACCCACCTCGGCGCAGGTGTTCGCGGCGGAGGACGTCCGCACCACGTCGGGTGAGATCGAGGGCGGCGGAGTCGCCACGGTGGTGTACTCGAAGGAAGCCGACGCCGGGGTGCTGGTAATGAACAACGTGGCGCCGCCCGCCGAGGGCAGCGTCTACCAGATGTGGCTGATCACCCCCGAGGGCCCGGAGTCCGCGGGCATCATGGACGCCGAGGCGGTGGCGCCGTCCACCACGGCCGTCCTCGAGGGTGTCGGGCATTCGACCGCCCTGGCATTCAGCATCGAACCGCCGGGCGGGTCGGCGCAGCCGACGCAGATCTTCGCCCAACTGCCGCTGGGCTGACCCGGGGGACGGAATCGCCCGCACCTCGCGGCGGCTCAGCGCTGTGCCGATCGGACCAGTTCGATCAGAAGGGAGCGCAAGGTGGCGGGGTCGGACACCACCGCGGTCGGCTGCGCATCGGTGCGCTCGAGTTCGATCATCGCCCGGTACAGCTCGTACCCCGATTCGGTGATCCGGACGCGCATGCGCCGCTCGTCGGCGGGATCGACGGTGCGCGTGGCGAATCCGGACCGCTCGAGGTGCTCGACGGTCCGGCTCATCGTCTGGTCGGTCACGCGGCAGGCCCGGGCGATCTCCCGCTGGGAGCGCGGACCGTCGGCGATCGTGTGCAGGGCTACCAACCCGGCGTGGGTGAGACCGTGGGCGCGCAGAGTCGATTCCCAGGCCTGCTCCACCAGCCGGGCGGCCGTGGACAGCAGCCGGCCGGTCGGCCAGCTCTCGAGATCGTCAGCCATGAGATACCTTTTCACTATTGTTCAGCTAGCTGAGTAATCCGGGCTCGGCGTACTCGCATTCTCCTGGAGGAAGATTGAACACCGTCACCGCGCCGGCGCGTTCACCTCGTCGCATCCGCTGGCTGCTGCCGGCGCTGCTGCTCATCGCGTGGCTCGCGATCGCCGGCGCCGGCGGCCCCTTCGCCGGCAAGCTCAGCGAAGTCCAGCAGAACGACAACAGCTCGTTCCTCCCGGCCTCCGCGGAATCCACCCGGGCGGGCGAGCTCTATGCGGACTTCACCGACACCCGGTACGTGCCCGCGATCGTCGTGGCCGAACGCCCCTCCGGCATCACCCCCGACGACCTCGCCTACCTCGCGGGGGCGTCGGCCGGCCCGCCGCCGGTCCCGTCGCAGGACGGTCAGGCCGCGCGGATGATCGTGCCGATCGACAGCACCGGAGAGGTCGGGGACGCCGTCGACGAACTGCGCGCCGAGCTTGCCGATCCGCCCGAGGGGCTGACGATCTACGTCACCGGTCCCGCCGGGCAGATCGCCGATCTGACGACGGCGTTCGAGGGCATCGACGGCCTGCTGCTGCTGGTCGCCGGTGGGGTGGTGCTGCTGATCCTCGTCGTCGTCTACCGCAGTCCCCTGCTGCCGTTCGTGGTGATCCTCTCGGCGGTGTTCGCCCTCACGCTGGCGAGCCTGCTCGTGTACCTGCTGGCCGACGCCGACGTCATCGCCCTCAACGGACAGAGCCAGGGCATCCTGTTCATCCTCGTCTTCGGCGCCGCGACCGACTATGCGCTGCTGCTGGTGTCCCGCTACCGCGAGGAACTGCGCCTCGAACAGGACCGGTTCGCCGCGATGCGCACCGCGTGGCGGGCCACGCTGGAACCGATCGCCGCGTCGGCGGGCACCGTCATCGCCGGCGTGCTGTGCCTGTTGCTGTCCGACCTGAACTCCAACCGCGGCCTCGGCCCCGTCGCCGCGATCGGCATCGTCGCCTCGTTCGTCGCCTCCATGACGTTCCTGCCGTCCGCACTGGTGCTCCTCGGCCGGGCCGCGTTCTGGCCGAAGCGGCCGACGGCCGACCCCGACGCCGATCGGGACGACCTGGCGTCGGCGCACCGGTTCTGGAACGGGCTCGCACAGCGGGTCGGCGCCCATCCGCGGCGGATCTGGGTGGTGTCGAGCCTCGTCCTCGTCGGCTTCGCGATGCTGCTGCCGCAGTTCAAGGCCGACGGCGTCGCCCAGTCGGAGATCTTCCTGCTCGAGACCGACTACGTGACCGGCCAGGAGATGCTCGGCAGACACTTCGACGCCGGCACCGGCTCCCCCACCGTGATCATCACCCGCGAGTCCGCGGCCGGCGACGTCGCCGCCGCCGCCCGCGTCGAGGGCGTCACCGAGGTGGCGCCGGTGACCGGCCCGGACGGTGCGACGACCGTCGTCGACGGCCGCGTCGCACTGCAGGCGACCCTCTCGGATCCCGCCGACTCGCCGGCCGCCGAGAACACCGTCGAGCGCATCCGCGACGCGGTCGGCGGAGTGCCGGGGGCCGAGGCCCTCGTGGGCGGGACCACGGCGGTCGATCTGGACACCAAGAACACCGCCACCCGCGACCGCACGGTGATCATTCCCGTCGTCATCGCGGTGGTGCTGCTGATCCTGATCCTGCTGCTGCGGGCACTCGTCGCGCCGGTGCTGCTGATGCTGACGGTCGTCGTGTCCTTCGCGGCGACCCTCGGCGTGTCGTCGCTGGTCTTCGACCATCTGCTCGGGTTCCCCGGCGCCGACCCGGTGGTGCCGCTGTTCGGCTTCGTCTTCCTCGTCGCGCTGGGCATCGACTACAACATCTTCCTGATGACCCGGGTGCGGGAGGAGAGCGCCCGGGTGGGCACCCGGCGCGGCACGCTGCGGGCCCTGACCGTGACCGGCGGGGTGATCACCTCCGCAGGCATCGTCCTGGCCGCGACGTTCTCGGCGCTGGCGGTGATCCCGCTGCTGTTCCTCGCGCAGATCGCGTTCATCGTCGCGTTCGGCGTGCTGCTCGACGCACTGCTGGTCCGGTCGCTGCTCGTGCCGGCACTGACGATCGACATCGGAAAGCGGATCTGGTGGCCGAGCACGCTCGCGCGCAGGGAACCGGAGGAGGTGGGCTGACACGGCCGGCCTGGTTGCTCACCCGTACCGAGTTCGGGTGGAATCGACACGACGCAGCGCGCGAAGGCACGGAGAACGACCTCCGGCCGTACCGACGCGCTCGAGAAGGAGACACCTCGCGATGCAGATCCAGCTCAACAAGGACAGCCACATCCAGATCGACGACGACATCGCCCGTCGCCTCGAGGAGGAGTTGGAGTCCGCACTGAACCGGTTCGCCGACCGGATCACCCGGGTGGAGATCCACCTCAGCGACGAGAACGCGGACAAGTTCGGCACCACGGACAAGCGTTGTCTCCTCGAGGCGCGGATCGCCGGCCAGCAACCGATCGCGGTCACCCACAACGCGGGATCGGTGAAGGAGGCCTTCGACGGCGCCGTGCACCGCCTCCGCAGCCTGCTCGATTCCAAGCTCGGCCGCTCGACCGACCACAAGGGCGGCCCCTCCATCCGTCACATGGAGGTCGACGAGTAGACGACTCTCCCGGGAGTCGTCGGGACGAGAATCGCCGCGCCGCTCCGGAATCCGCTCCGGGAAACAACCGTGCGGATTCCGGAGCGGCGAGCGGATTCCGGTACGGCGGCGCGGTGCACGCGCCGCAGTTCCTCGTCCCGCACCGTCGACCGTTCAGGACGGCACGACGTGTCCCGCAACACCGCCCCCGACGGCATTGCGGGACACGCCGGGGGCCGCCGACCCGGCACGGCAGGTATCGCCGGCGCGGACACGACCCCACGGGACCGAGCGTGTTCAGCTCAACCCGACACCGAGACCGAACGTCACGCTCAGCCACTTGAGGAACGCGCTGAATGCGACGCCCAGATCGAATCCGGCAGACATCGGACTCTCCTTCACCCTCGAAGATCCCGACCCGACCTCAGTGTATTACCCTCGAAAGAGTCACACCACCAACGGATTTCGGGCAAATACCCCGGAGGGGACTTCTCGGGCGGTGGCGCGTGCTACGGCCCGAACCCCCACCTCCTCGAAAACGGCGCGTCTCCGGCGGCACCGCCACCGCGGGCGGGCACCGACGCCGGGCGCCGTTCCGGCGAACTGGACTTTATTTTTTTGTTGGGTATGGTCGTGGCCAGTTTGCGATTGCCGATTCGGAAAGGATTGACAATGGCCGCCAAGCCCGCCGTCAAGAGTTCCAAACAGTCCGCCCGCACCCTGAAGGAGCGGCGCGCGGAAAAACGAGCCAAGGCGCTCGAGTCCACCCAGTTCCTCCGCAAGCGGAAGAGCTGACCGCGGATCGACGACGACCGATCCGAACGAAATGGATTTCACAACAACAGTTCTCGAGAGACTCTACGCGCAGCTCGGAATCGAGATCGCCCTCGTGGACCCCGGGGACGAATTCCTTCCGGGATATCACCGGGGAATTCGGACCGCGCGACTGTACGTCCTCGACGAATTGGCTCGCCATTCCGCACTGCCTGCCACCATCAGAAAAACGACGAGAGAATCGCATCTCCCATGAACACGGCACAGCACGCGCTCGGGAGAATTCGAGCGAACCTGGAAAATGATCTGGAGACACTCGCCCGCGCCGAGCACACCCGCGGGTTCCGCCGGGGACTGCGCGAGGCGTTGACTCGCGTGACGGAACTCGAGGACGCCACCGCCGCGGGCTGACCCTCCGGATCCCTCCGCCCCGGCCCGGGCGCTGCGTCCCCGGGCCGGGGCGGAGCGCTTCGCGCCGGAGGCGCCGACCTCGTCCCCGTGCCGAAAGCGAAGAATCAGATGCCGCGCCGGTATACCGATGTTGTTGCCACGCACGCCGAACCGATGCCCTCCCCGGCTCGGGCCGGGGTGCTGAAGGTGATGTTCCTGCCGCTGGACGTCGCAGCGAGCAGGCTTCCTCCCGCCGCCGTTCCCGCCGTTGCCGGCACGGAGCCGTTCCTCCCGGCACGCATAGCCGACGCGCCCGGTGCCGATCACGTCGAGCGGGCACCGAGCCTGCTGGCGTTCCGGCACCTCACGGACCCCGGCGACGGCCCCGTCGCCTTCGGACCGGTCCGGCGTCCGGCGGCGGACACTCCACCGTCGGCGCCCGGCCGGACCCGTGTCGGCGCGCCCGGCGCGTGTGCGTCCCTGTGGGAGGTGCCCGGCGGCGGACTGGTGCTGGTGTGCGAGGAGTTGACCGCCGAGGCGCCCGGCACCGTGCTGACCTGGCACAGCGATCCCCTCTTCGACGGTGCCGACACCGGATTCCGTCGTGCGCTCGACGCATTTCTGGCGCCGTTCCGGGTGACCGCCGATGCCGGCCTGGTCGACGTGTTCCCCCGGCTCGACACCCGGCTGCCCGACCCCGCGGTGTACCGCCCGCTCCGCGAGGTGGTCGTTCGCACCGCTCGTCCGCTTGCGGCCGAGCGCACCGTCGAGGGACTGGTCGTGGAGGTCGCCGGGGACGGGTCCGATGCGGTGCGCCGGCTCGTCGGACCTCCCCGCTCAGGCACCCTCGCCGACGGGGTGTCGCGGGCATCCGGACGGTTGCGCACCTGGCATCCGGAACCGTTGGCCGATGCGCCGGTGCGGGCCGGGGCGCGGCTGGGCGTCCGCGACGACGCCCGGGCGATGCTGGTCGATCTCGGCGCCGCAGACCGTCACGGTTACCTCGGGGACGGCACCCGCGAGATGCTCTACCACCTGATCTGCTGGGTCGGCGCCCGGGCACACCTGCACACCGATCGGCGCCGGCTGCTCGGGCACCTGCGCACCCACCGCTCACACGACCGTGCGCAGCTCCTCACCGCGCTCGACGAGGTGGCCGACGTGCGTGCGCGCCTGGTCGAGGTGGCGCTGTTGTGCGCTCCCCCCGACGACGCGCCGGGACGGATCGCGCCGACGCGGTTGCGCTCGCTGCTCGCACACCGGGCGAGCGCGGAGATCGACGGGGCACGAGCCGAGTTGACCGAGCTGTGCGCCACCGCCGACCTGGTGCTGCACCGGCGCCTGCACACCGCTCGCCCCCGGCCGCAGCCGCTGCCCGCCGCGCCCGCCGTCCTGTCGGCGATCGCACTTCCGGCAGCGGCGACGGCGGCGCTGCTCGTCCCGCTGCAGCATCTGCACCCCCCGGCGCTCGTGCCGGCCGCCGTGTCCGCCGCCCTGGCCGTGGCGTTCCTGGCGGCGCCGCGACGAGATGGTGATGCCGCCGGACTCGTGCCGTTCCGGCGTCGGGGCCCGCGGGCGCTGCGCCGCAGGGACGCCGGACCCGGGGTGTAAAGAATTCGTCAGGACATCGGCCGCGGGCGTCAAGATTCCGTATGGATCGCGGTCCACGGACGGGCGCGGTGCGACAGTGTGGTGCGGGGCGCCGATCGGCGCCTGATTCGTGTCTACGACAAGGGAAGACGACATGGCCGACACCGCGTACGTGGTGCTGATCCTGGCAGGGTTCCTGGTATGCGCTCTGGTCCTGCGCGCGCTGCATGTGCGAGGTGAGAGCCGATGACCTGGGCAGGGGTGGCGAGCGTCGCGCTCGTCGTGCTCACGACGGCACTGGTGGTGTACCTGCTGATCGCGCTGCTCGATCCGGAGAGGTTCTGACGATCCGATGACTCCAGCTGTTGCCGCGGGACTGCAGATCGGCCTGGTCGTTGCAGTCCTGGCGTTGGCATACGTTCCACTCGGCGACTACATGGCGAGGGTGTACACGACCGACACCGACCTGAGGTGGAAGGACCTGCGGATCGAGTCCCTGATGTACCGGCTGTGCCGGATCGATCCGCGCGCAGAACAGACCTGGTACGGATACGCCGCGAGTGTGCTCGGTTTCTCGCTCGCGAGCGTGCTCTTGCTGTACACGGTGCAGCGACTGCAGGGTGTCCTGCCGCTCGGCCGGGACCTGGGTGGAGTGAGTCCGGCGGTGGCATTCAACACCGCGGTCTCGTTCGTCACCAACACCAACTGGCAGTCCTACGTGCCCGAGACGACGATGAGCCCACTCACCCAGTCCGCCGGCCTCGCGGTGCAGAACTTCGTCTCGGCGGCGGTCGGCATGGCGGTCGCGATCGCCCTGATCCGCGGCCTGGTGCGCGTCGGGCGCGGCGGCGAGATCGGCAACTTCTGGGTGGACCTGGTGCGCGGGACCCTGCGGATTCTCTTGCCGCTGGCGTTCGTGATCGCGTTGATTCTGTTGTCCCAGGGCGTGATCCAGTCGTACCGCAGCGGCTTCTCCGCCACCGGACTGGACGGCAACGCGGTCACCACCGCGCTGGCGCCGGTCGCCTCACAGGAGGCGATCAAGGAACTGGGCACCAACGGCGGCGGCATCCTCGCCGCGAACTCGGCCCACCCGTTCGAGAACCCCACCCCCGTCACCAATATCGTCGAGATCCTCGCGATCCTGCTGATCCCGGTGACGCTGACGCGCACGTTCGGCACGATGATCGGCAACCGACGGCAGGGCCTGACCGTCCTCGGCGTGATGGCGTTGCTCTACGGCACCGTCCTGGCGGTGGCGCTGGCCGCCGAATCCGGCACGCGGGGCGTGGCGGCGAACGCCGCCGGCGCGATGATGGAGGGCAAGGAAGTCCGGTTCGGGATCCCCGGTTCGGTGCTGTTCGCGGTGTCGACCACCGGCACGAGCACCGGTGCGGTGAACTCGGCGCACGACAGCATGTCCCCGCTCGGCGGTGGGGCCGTCCTGCTGAACATCCTGCTCGGCGAGATCGCGCCGGGCGGAGTCGGCACCGGCCTGTACAGCATGCTGGTGCTCGCGGTGATCGCCGTGTTCGTCGGGGGCCTGCTCGTGGGGCGCACGCCCGAGTTCCTCGGCAAGAAGCTGCGCAGGCGCGAGATCACCCTTGCCGCGCTGGCGGTGCTGGTGATGCCGGCGCTGGTGCTGACCGGCACCGCGATCACCGTGATCCTGTCCACCACCACCGGGTATCTCGGCAACTCCGGGGATCCGGGCACTCCGGGCGCGATCCACGGGTTCACCGAGGTGCTCTACGCCTATGCCTCGGCGTCGAACAACAACGGCAGCGCCTTCGGCGGGCTGACCGTGACCAGCGACTGGTTCCAGTCCTCGCTGGGCATGTGCATGCTGCTCGGGCGGTTCCTGCCGATCGTGTTCGTCCTGGCCCTGGCCGGATCGCTGGCCGCCCAGCGTCGCACCCCGGCCGGTGCGGGCACGCTGCCCACCACCGGTACGGCCTTCGCCGGGCTGCTCACCGGAACGGCCGTCCTCGTTGCGGCTCTCACCTTCTTCCCGGCCCTCGCTCTGGGCCCCGTCGCGGAGGCACTGCATTGACCCTCGTCTCCCCCTCGGCGCCTCACACGCACCTGCGGCGCCGCGACCACGGCTCTTCCTCCCGCCCCGCGGCGGAGATCACGGAGATACTTCGGTGACCATCGACCTTCATTCCCACCGGGAGACCATCACCTCCCACCCGCATCGTGTCGGCGGGGGCGTGTTCAGCCCCCGTCAGCTGGCAGAGGCCCTGCCGGGAGCGATCCGCAAGCTCGATCCCCGGCATGTGGCGCGGAATCCGGTGATGTTCGTCGTGCTGGTCGGATCGGCGGTCGCCACCGTCGCGGCGATGGTCGAACCCACGCTGTTCGCGTGGTCGATCGCGGCGTGGCTGTGGTTCACCGTGCTGTTCGCCAACCTCGCCGAGTCGGTCGCCGAGGGGCGCGGCAAGGCGCAGGCGGCGAGCCTGCGAAAGGCCAAGCAGGACACGACAGCCCGTCGCCTCACCGGTCCGGCCGCCGAGGAATCCGTATCGGCCACCGAGCTGCGCGTGGGCGATCTCGTCGTGGTGGAGACCGGTCAGACGATCCCCGGTGACGGCGACGTGATCGAGGGCATCGCCACGGTCGACGAGTCGGCGATCACCGGAGAATCGGCGCCGGTGATCCGCGAGTCGGGTGGCGACCGATGCGCCGTCACCGGCGGCACCACCGTGCTCTCCGACCGCATCGTCGTGCGGATCACCGCACCACCCGGGCAGACCTTCGTGGACCGGATGATCGCTCTCGTCGAAGGGGCCGCCCGGCAGAAGACCCCCAACGAGATCGCCCTGAACATCCTTCTCGCGGCGTTGACGATCGTGTTCCTGCTCGCGGTCGTCGCGATCGGTCCGATGAGTGCGTACGCCGGCGCCGAGCAGGGACCGGTCGAGCTGATCGCGCTGCTGGTGTGCCTGATTCCCACCACGATCGGTGCCCTGCTCTCCGCGATCGGCATCGCCGGGATGGACCGGCTGGTGCAGCGCAATGTGCTGGCCATGTCCGGTCGTGCCGTCGAGGCGGCCGGGGACATCGACACCCTGCTGTTGGACAAGACCGGCACCATCACCTACGGCAACCGGCGCGCCACCGCACTGCACCCCGCCCCCGGCGTCACGGATCTCGAAATGGCTTCTGCGGCAAGACTGTCGAGCCTGTCCGACGGAACCCCCGAGGGGCGCAGCATCGTCGAGTTGTGCGCCGAGCGGTTCCACCTCGATCCGAGCCCGTCGGGCGCCGAGCGCTCCGCCGAGTTCGTCGCATTCACCGCGCACACCCGGATGAGCGGCCTCGACACCGCCGGAGACGCCGGCATCCCGGTCCGCATCCGGAAGGGCGCCGCCGACGCGGTGACCCGCTGGGTGGCCGAGCAGGGCGGACGGATCCCCGAGGCGGTGAGCACCGTCGTCGACGACATCGCCCGCGGCGGCGGAACACCGCTCGTGGTGGCCCGATCCGACGATCGCGGCGCATCGGTGGTCGGCGTCGTCGAGCTGTCCGATGTCGTCAAGCCCGGCATGGGACAGCGATTCGCCCAGCTGCGGGCGATGGGCATCCGCACGGTGATGATCACCGGGGACAACCCCCTCACCGCGAAGGCGATCGCAGCCGAGGCGGGGGTCGACGACTTCCTGGCCGAGGCGACCCCCGAGGACAAGCTGGCGCTGATCCGCTCGGAACAGCAGGGCGGACGGCTGGTCGCGATGACCGGTGACGGTACCAACGACGCGCCCGCCCTCGCCCAGGCCGACGTGGGGGTGGCGATGAACACCGGCACCTCCGCGGCCAAGGAGGCGGGGAACATGGTCGACCTCGACTCCGATCCGACGAAGCTGATCGAGGTGGTCGAGATCGGCAAGCAGCTGCTCATCACGCGCGGGGCACTGACCACCTTCTCGCTGGCGAACGATCTCGCGAAGTACTTCGCGATCCTGCCCGCGTTGTTCAGCGGGATCTACCCACAACTGGCGGGGCTGAACATCATGGGACTGGCCACCCCGCAGAGCGCGATCCTGTCGGCGGTGATCTTCAATGCCCTCGTGATCGTGGCGCTGATACCGCTGGCCCTGAAGGGTGTGCGGTACCGGCCGGCGAACGCGTCGTCGCTGCTGGGGCGGAATCTGCTCGTCTACGGACTCGGCGGGGTGATCACCCCGTTCGTCGGGATCTGGCTGATCGACCTCGTGGTGCGTCTGGGAATCGGGTGACACTGATGGGATTCGGTAACTTCTTCGCAGGGTTGATGCGGCAGGCGCGGGCCGGCCTGCTGATGCTGGTCGCCCTGACCGTGATCGTCGGAGTGGCCTATCCGGCGGCGGTGTGGGCGGTGGGACGGCTCGGTTCGGCGAGCGCCGAGGGCTCGCCACTGACCGACACGAACGGTTGCGTCGTCGGCAGCCGGCTGATCGGCGTCGACCCGCAGGTCGCGCCCGGTGAGCCCGATCCGTTCTTCCACACTCGGGTCGTCGGCTCGGTCGCCGACGCAGACGCCTTCGCGCCGGGCGACCCGGCCGCCGCGCTGCCGTCCAACCAGGGCCCGAGCAGCGAGGTCCTGGCCGCCTTCGTCGACGAACGGCGTGCCGTGATCGCCGCGCGCGAGCAGGTGCCGCCGCAGGAGATTCCGGTCGATGCGGTCACCGGGTCCGGCTCCGGCGTCGATCCCCACATCTCCCCGGCCTACGCCGCGGTGCAGGTGCCGCGGGTGGCGCGGGTCACCGGCATCCCCGAGCAGCGGGTCCGGGAGCTGGTCGCCGCGCACACCGAGGGCCGGCAACTCGGGTTCCTCGGCGCCGAACGAGTGAACGTGCCCGAGCTGAACGTGGCGCTGGGACTGACCGCACCCGACTGCGACGGGGTCCCCTCGGGTGGATGATGGCGTCGTGACCGGTACTGCACGCACCGCCGCGCCCGAGGCGTCGCGCCGGGGGCGGCTGCGGATCTACCTCGGTGCCGCCCCCGGCGCGGGCAAGACGTTCGCCATGCTGGGCGAGGCCCATCGGCGGATCGCCCGGGGCGGTGACGTGGTGGTGGCGATCGTGAACACGCACGGTCGTGCCCGCACCGCCGAACAACTGGCCGGCCTGGAGAGCGTCCCGCCCCGACGGATCGGCTACCGGGACGCGGTGTTCGAGGAACTGGACCTCGATGCCGTGCTGGCCCGCCGGCCGGCCGTCGCCCTGGTCGACGAGCTCGCCCACACCAACGTTCCCGGCAGCCGCCACGCGAAACGGTGGCAGGACGTCGAGGAACTGCTCGACGCGGGAATCGACGTGCTGTCGACGGTGAACATCCAGCATCTCGAGTCCCTCAACGACGTGGTCGAGCAGATCACCGGCGTGGTGCAGCGCGAGACCGTCCCCGACGACGTCGTGCGCCGCGCCGACCAGGTGGAGCTGGTGGACATCACCCCGCAGGCCCTGCAGCGGCGCCTGGCGCACGGGAACGTGTATGCGCCCGAGAAGGTCGATTCCGCGCTGCGCAACTACTTTCGGGAGGGCAACCTGACCGCCCTGCGCGAGATCGCCCTGCTCTGGCTCGCCGACCAGGTCGACCTCGCGCTCGCCAAGTACCGCGGCGAACACGCCATCACCGACACCTGGGAGGCCCGCGAGCGGGTCGTCGTCGCCGTCACCGGTGGGCCCGAATCGGAGACGTTGGTGCGCCGGGCCAGCCGTATCGCCGCCAAGGCGAGTGCGGAACTGATGGTCGTGCACGTCGTCCGCGGCGACGGGCTCACCGGCGTCTCGGCGCCGCAGATGGGGAAGGTCCGGACTCTGGCGGCGAGCCTGGGGGCAAGCCTGCACAGCGTCGTCGGCGACGACGTGCCCACCACGCTGCTCGACTTCGCGCGGGAGGTGAACGCCACCCAGCTGGTGCTCGGCACGTCCCGGCGCCCGCGGTGGGCACGCATCCTCGACGAGGGCATCGGGGCGGCGGTCGTCCGCGACTCCGGCAAGATCGACGTGCACATGGTGACCCACGAGCACACCGCCCGTGGGCCGAGGATGGCGTTGCTGGGCCGCCACGAGCGGCGACTGCAGTCCTGGATCGCGGCGTTCGTCATCCCCGTCGTCGCCACCGGCGTGATGGCGCTGATCGACCACTTCACGGGCTTCGAGGGCCAGCACACGCTGTATTTCGTCGTCGTGCTCGCCGTCGCGCTGTTCGGCGGAATCGGTCCGGCCATCGTCGCGGCCCTGCTGTCGGCCCTGCTGTTGAACTTCTTCTTCACCGAGCCGCGCCACAGCTTCACCATCGCCGAGCCGGCCAATTTCGTCACCACCGTGGTGCTGCTCGTCGTCGCCGTGGCGGTCGCCGCACTGGTCGATGCCGCCGCGGCCCGTGCCCGCGAGTCCCGGCTCGCGTCCCAGGAGGCCGAACTGCTCGCGCTGTTCGCCGGCGCGGTCCTGCGGGGTGCGGACCTGCCCCGGCTGCTCGAGAAGGTCCGGGAAACCTACGCCCAGCACGGCGTCAGCCTCGTCCGCACCGACCGGGAGCCGGCACAGGTCCTGGGGACGGCCGGGTCGGCGCCACCGACGTCGATGCAGGCCGCCGACACCGTCTGCGAGGTCGACGACAGCGCGTACGCCCTCCTGCTCGGTGGTCCGCAGCTGCGCGCCCGCGACCGCCGGATCCTCACCGCGGTGGCCGGACAGGCCGCCGGACTGGTCCGGCAGCAGGAACTCGCCGCCGAGGCCGCCCAGGTGTCGGCCCTGGCCGAGACCGACCGCCTGCGGCGGCTGTTGCTGTCGGCGGTGAGCCACGACCTGCGCACCCCGCTCGCTGCCGTCAAGGCCGCGGTGTCGAGCCTGCGCAGCACCGATGTCGAGTTCTCCCCCGAGGACACCGCGGAGCTGCTCGCGACCATCGAGGAATCCACCGACCAGCTCACCGGCCTGGTGTCGAACCTGCTCGACTCCTCCCGGCTCGCGGCCGGGGTGATCACGCCCGTCCTGCAGCCGGTCTACCTCGACGAGGTGGTGCACCGGGCCATGGTCACGCTTTCGAGCGGCGGTTCGGACACCGCCCGCAACGTTCGCGAACGCATCGAGGTCGACGTCGACGACACCGTGGTCGCTGCGGACAGCGGGCTGCTCGAACGGGTCCTGGCCAATCTTCTCGACAATGCCCTGCGCTACGCACCCACCGGTCCGATCCGCGTCGGCGCCGGCACCTCCGGTGACCGCACCACCGTCACCATCGCGGACTGCGGTCCCGGACTCGCACCCGGCGACACCGGCAACGTCTTCGCCGCCTTTCCCCGCGCCGGGGACCACCGCAGCAGCCGCGGGGCGGGGCTCGGGTTGACCGTCGCCCGCGGATTCGCCGAAGCGATGGGCGGGACCGTCACCGCCACCGAGACACCCGGTGGCGGGACCACCATGGTGGTCGAGCTCGCCGCCGCGCCGGCCAGGGTGCCGCGATGACCCGCATCCTCGTCGTCGACGACGAACCACAGATCCTGCGTGCGTTGCGCATCAACCTCGCCGCACGCGGGTACGAGGTGATCACCGCCGGCGACGGACGCTCCGCCCTCCGTGCCGCCGCCCAGCAGCATCCCGATGTGATCGTCCTCGACCTGGGCCTGCCCGACCTCGACGGGATCGAAGTGCTCGCCGGGCTGCGCGGCTGGTGCACGGCCCCCGTCATCGTCCTCTCGGCACGCACCGACGCCCTCGACAAGGTGGCCGCCCTCGATACCGGAGCCGACGACTACGTCACGAAGCCGTTCGGGATGGAGGAGTTCCTCGCCCGCATCCGCGCCGCGGTCCGCCGGGCCGGCACCACCTCGGACACGACCGAACCGACGATCGACACCGACGACTTCACCGTCGACCTCGTCGCGAAGAAGGTCACCCGCGACGGCGCACCGGTGCACCTGACCCCCACCGAGTGGGGGATGCTCGAGATGCTGGTGCGCAACCGCGGCAAGCTCGTCGGCCAACGGGAACTGCTCGAAGAGGTGTGGGGGCCGTCCTACACGACCCAGACCCATTACCTGCGGGTGTATCTCACGCAGCTGCGCCGCAAACTCGAACCCGATCCTGCGCACCCTCGCCACCTGCTCACCGAACCGGGAATGGGATACCGCTTCGAACCGTGAAGCCACTCGCGCGGGACGAAGCGGGGCGGTCCGAGCAGCGCCGCCGGACGTCCGGCACGACGGATTCGTAACCAAATCCCGGTTCCGAGCAGCACGACGTCCCGGGCGGCGCTACCGTCGACGCATGTCAGCGGACGTTGCTGCGGCACCTGCGGCGCACCCCCACCTGCCTGCCCGGCCCCGCGGCCGCCTGAACTCGGTCCCGCACGTGGTGGGCCTGACCCTCGGGATCTTCGCCGTCGCGGTGGCGCTGTGGTCGATCTCCCCCACCCTGCGCTACTTCGTCCATACGCCACGGGAATACGTGGACACGTACCTGTTCGACGCGCCCGACACCAGCCTGTCGTACGCGCTGGTGCTCGGCCTGCTCGCGGCGGCACTGGCGAGCCGCAAGCGGATCGCGTGGTGGATCCTCACGGTGTACCTGGCCGGATTCGCGATCTACAACGGATTCGTGGCGGTGTCGGACCGCAGCATCGACGCGGCGATCGGTCTGGTGCTGCAGGTCGCGGCGGTCGGGCTCCTGCTCGCGGCGTATCCGGAGTTCTACACGCGGGTTCGTCGCGGGGCGGTGTGGAAATCGCTGGGCGTCCTCGTCGCCGGGCTCGCCGTCGGCACCCTGATCGGGTGGGGGCTCGTGGAATTGTTCCCCGGCACCCTGCCGTCCGACGAGCGGTTGCTGTGGGCGGTCAACCGGGTGACCGCCCTGTCCCTGCTCGACAACGACCAGTTCAGCGGGCGCCCACACGGATTCGTCAACACCCTGCTCGGCCTGCTGGGGGCGCTGGCGCTGATCGCGGCGGTGATCGTGCTGTTCCGGTCGCAACGGGCGACCAACGCACTGACCGGGAGCGACGAATCCGCGATCCGGGGCCTGCTCGAGCGTGGCGGCGACGATTCGCTGGGCTACTTCGCGACCCGCCGCGACAAGGCGGTCGTCTTCGCGCCCAGCGGTAAGGCCGCGGTGACCTACCGCGTGGAGGTCGGGAAGAACAAGGCATCCGGCGCCGAGATCGGCCGCATCCCGGTCGACTCGATCTATTCGCCGGTGCTCAAGGTGACCTACAAGGTGGAGGCGACCCGCGTCGAGCAGCGCACCGACTTCGATCGGTTGAT